>CAMGEN010000004.1:0-68045 GCA_946055075.1 uncultured Verrucomicrobiota bacterium
CGTCGACACCCGCGGTCGCGGTCTCGACGAACGGACTCGTCCGCTCCTCGACTTCTAAGACTGGCGTCACGACGACATTCGCCTATGACGCGTTCCAGCGCGAGGTTTCGCAGACGGACGGCCGCGGCAACACAACGCGCACGGTCTACGATGCGCAGAACCGCATCAGCTCGACCATCGACGCGCTTGGCTATGCGACGACCTATGGCTACGATGCTCTCGGGCGGCAGACGAGCGTAACAGACCCTCTCACGAACACGGTGACGACGGTCTACGATGCGGAAGGACACGTCGTCTCCCAGCGTGGCGCAACGTATCCCGTCGACTACGCCTACGACGAGTTCGGCGAGAAGGTCTCGATGACGACATACCGCGACATAAACGCCGCGGGCGACGTGACGCGCTGGCTCCGCGACGAAGCGACGGGTCTTGTCACCAACAAGGTCTACGCCGACGGGAAGGGCCCTTGTTACACCTACACTCCCGAAGGCAAGCTCGCGACGCGCATCTGGGCGCGCGGAATCGTCACGATGTACTCCTACGATTCGAACGGCGCGCTCACGAACACGGTCTATTCCGATGACACCCCGACGATTTCGCTTGTCTACAACCGCGCTGGTCAGCAGATCCGTGCTGTTGACGCGGCAGGCACAACGATCTTCGCCTACAATGCATTCGGCTCCCTCACCAACGAAACCGTCATCGGCGTCGCGGGAACGAACACGATCGAGCGCTTCTACGACACCTTCGGCCGCAACGCTGGCTATGCCCTCAACGGCATCCGCCAGTCGACCCTCGCCTACGATGCCGCCACCGGTCGCCTCGCCTCGATGCAGATCCCCTCTATAGAAGAATCTAACCACCTTTCTCCAACTCCAACTCTTAACTCCAATTCTTTCCAATGGACTTATCTCGCGGGCAGCGACATCAAATCCTCACTCGCCTATCCGAATGGGCTCACCGCCAGCTGGACCTACGGCAACCGCGGAGAACTTCTCGAGGTTCGTAATGCACGAACCGTATCGTCATCGCCCTCGATGACGTCAAACAATCTAGAAGTCGTCTCTCAATACGCCTATACCTACGATGCCGCCGGCCGGCGCATTTCTTGCGCTCATTCCGGTGCGGCATTCGATACTCCTGATACGAATTCGTATCGCTACAACGCGCGCAGCGAACTTACGAATGCGACTGCCGCGGTCGATGCCGCCTACCGCTACGGCTACGACTTCGACGACATCGGCAACCGCAAGATGAGCGCGGAGCGAGGCACCAATTCCGTCTACACGGCGAATAGTCTTAATCAGTACGCGTCTATCACCAACATCTCAACCTTCCAACATTCCAACATTCCAACTTTCCAACCTACTTTTGACGCCGACGGCAACCAGACGCTCGTCAAGACCGCGACGGGGGTCTGGTCCGTCACCTACAACGGTGAGAACCGCCCCGTGCGTTGGGAGCTCGTCTCGCCCAACTCAAACACTCCCAACTCAAACACTCAAACACTTCTCCAGATGTCTTTCGACCGTATGGGCCGCCGTGTGACCAAGAACGACCAGCGCTTCTTCTACGACGGTTATCTGCAAATCTGTAACTTCCACTCTACCACTACCACTTCCAACTACAACTATTTCATCTGGGACCCTACCGAGCCCGTCGCCACTCGCCCGCTCGCGTGGACTACACCAACCACGAACCACGAATCACCAATCACCAATTTCTACACCCACGACGGCAATAAGAACGTAAGCGAAGTCGTCGCAGCGGACACCGACGTTGCTGCGCACTACGAGTACGCCCCGTTCGGTGCGCTGACCGTTTCCCGCGGCGAATCTGACGCGGACAATCCCTGGCGCTTCTCTTCCGAGTACGCCGAAGACGATACGGCGACGGTCTACTATAACTACCGTCATTACGAGCCGGTGACGGGGAGGTGGTTGCGGAGGGATTTTTCTGTGCGCGAATACGAGCCTAATTTGTTTGCATTTATTAACAACTTAGTGACAGGTTGGGATGTTTTAGGTGAAAGATATGGTAATCCTGTTACAGACCAAGGAGGAAATCCGATTGGCCCATCGTCACCATTCGATCCGGGTGGTGCATACGACTACGATCTTGATGAATCAGGAGAGTGTTGTTGCGGCGGGAAAATAATTCCATGTGACAATCGATTTAAGTGGAAAGGGACGATAACAGTCATTTCGATTTCGTATTGGCTTGCTGTTGAAATGTTACTTTTGGACATAGAAAGTAATGTGGTGTGCAGTAGGTGTGCTAAATATAGGCTTAGATTGACTAAAATCTTAGGTGGCATTTCCGCTGGATTTCCTTTTTCATTGACTGGTTCAGAGATTGAGTTTGGGCACTACCCACCAGAGAGTTTCAACGGTTCAATCACTATTTTAGCGGCGGGCGCGGCAGCCATGGGAGGTGTTGAGGCTTCGTATGTGAGGATTGGTCGTGCTGAGTCGCTTGGAATTTCTCCGGTTGGAGGAGGTGAGTTAGGCGTGTCGCTAACATCTAGCTTAGGAGATGCTAATCCTGATGTCGTAAAGATTCCTTGTGGAGAGTTGAAATGAACGATGATGAATGGTTTTGGATTTCTGTTGGCAGAATGAGTTTTATCCTTCATTGTCGACCTAGGACCGTAACTACTCATTTAATTTTGCCCGTCGTGGCACTGATGGTTGGGATAAAATTCCAGATTGGCGGGTATGTGTCATTGTTGTTGATGTTGGCGTTATGGCGATTCAATTATCTTGCTTTTGTGGACGGGAAACGTAGAATCTATGTAGACGATTATGTTCCGAATATCGTCGATAGGGTGTCTTACGGAATAATGGCATTATTTGCCTCCGTGCTTCTGGTGATATTTTTCATCGTACAAATTATTGGGGACGTGACGGGGGACTGGCTCTAATGATGAGCGATAAGACATTTATTGGCGTGCTATAACACAAGCATAAGTTTTCAACTGTCCGGTTTTATGATAGGTTAGCATTTTCTTCGCGGGTTAAAGGAAACGATGGTTAATGGCAAGTCTAGATTAAGATGTTGCAAAGCGTGGGTCTGTTGCGGGGAATCTCGCTCTCGTGTTGTTGTCACCAACACGATCGAGCGCTTTCCTGATGTCGTCGGTCGCAGCGTCGCTTGCGACATGTTTGGCAATACCTTCGATACGCCCGATGCGAACTCGTATCTCTACAACACCCGCAGCGAACTCACAAACGCTACCGCCACTGTCGATGCAACCTACAGCTACGGCTATAACTTCGACGACATCGGCAACCGTGAGACCTCGTCCGAGCGAGGAATGAATGTCACCTATGCGGCGAACCAGCTGAATCAGTACACGGCCGTTGATGACTTCACGCCTGTTTACGATGCCGATGGAAATCAAACCGTCGTAAAGACCTCTACTGGTATCTGGAACATAGTTTATAACGGTGAGAACCGCCCGATTCTCTGGACGCAGGGGACGAATACGATCTCGATGAGCTACGACCGTATGGGCCGCCGCGTGACCAAGAACGACCAGCGTTTCGTCTACAACGGTTATCTCTGTATCAAGAAGATTGACGATTCCGCAACTGCTCACTCATCACTGCTCCCTGATCACTACTTCATCTGGGACCCGGCCGAGCCTGTCGCAACGCGTCCGCTCGGTTGGCTTGTCGTAGGAGAAAACTCCCCAACTTCTCAACCCTCAACTTCCCAACTTTTCTTTTACACCCACGACGGCAACAAGAACGTGAGTGAAGTTGTCGATGACAACGGCGAAGTTTCCGCCCACTATGAATATGCTCCATTTGGTTCTATTCTCGTCACGATCGGCGAATGTGCTTCGGCCAACCCTTGGCGTTTCTCGTCAGAGTATGCTGAAGATGATTCTGCAACAGTTTACTATAACTATCGGCATTTTAATACTTGGTTTGGCAGATGGTGTTGTGCCGATCCAATAGGTGACGTAGGTGGTTTGAATTCTTATTTATTGTGCCGGAATATGGTGACGCGGTTTGTTGACTGCATAGGTTTGTTTTCCTCCTTTATCATAGAGACGCATCAGAATATTGTCCAGGCGGCGATTGATGATATGATTAAAGATGGCGACGTGATGTGTTTGGCTGATGCCAAACGTAGACGCCAAATAGTCGAATACTTAAAATATACCAATGCAAAGATGGACTCTAAGTATAGCGATGATAAATATCTTGAGATGCATTTCAATAGAATTAAGGGGGATCATGATGAGTATAAGGCAATAGTAAGTTACACAAATTACCTATGGACTTGGGATACAAAAATAGAGTCTTTCATTTTGAAAGGTGGAAATGATGGATGCCGTTCTGCGTTGCGGTCTTTAGGTGAGTTGACTCATATGTTGCAAGATTATTATGGGCATGGGGTTTCGTTTGATTATAATGATGGGGATGTCGACATCGAGATCGGTTATGCAGTTGGAGATCCATATAATCCGTTGATGAAGCCATCTGACTACAATGGTTATGTTGGAGGTAGTGAACATGGGCGCATATGGGATTCAGAACCTGGCATTCGTGCACCAGATGGGCCAGCTAATCCGCATCTTCCGATTACATGGGATTATGATGTTGGCAGGTTAGGAATGGCGAAAGAAGAAACAAAGAAAGCTTTCAATAATTATCTACGAAAATGGTGTGAGAAGTGTTGCAAAGCGCGGATACCTTTGGTTGGAAGAGCAAGGCCTCGTTCGCCGCATTCGGGACGTAGACATTAACAGGAATGATTTGATATATGAGAACTTTTTTAACTTTAAAACACTTCTGGCTGTTGGTGCTTGTGCCTGCTCTGTTGTCTTGCGGTTGCGCCAGCCGACCACGCGGATATGCATTTGAGGTAGAGTTGGTTGGAGAATTGCCAAACAGCGTCGAAGATTACGCGGTTCTAAAACTTGGGGATGATTATCTTGGGCCGGTTTGCTGCGCAAGCGGTATTCTCCGTGATTCTTTAGAATCGGTTCACAGTTCAATGGCACTGTATTCCTGGTACCCGAAATGTGCAAATGAAGCGTGGAAAAAGATATGCGCCATGCCAGAGGCATTGCCTGATTTCTGCCGCAATGATGCTTCACAGATAAAGACAGCGGGGAATTTATGCGGCGGGCGATTGCCTCGGTTCATGGAGATGGCGACGAGCCTGCTTGATTGCACAAATAGTCCCATTAGTGTTTCGGAGGTAATCGTAGGTACACGTTATTATTTTTACCCACAAGAAGATCATTGTACGGTCGCAAAAGAATCATTAGCAGCGCTTGCGCTCGAAAAACTGTGCCCAAATTTATTGACACTGCATGTGGATGAGAAAGTGATTACGGGCTGGTTCATTGTTGATCACGGACGTTGCCCGTTGCCTGTCAAAATCGACCTCCCTTCTCGGCGCGATTTCCTGTTTTCTGATGAACAAGGTCGCATTTTTGCGCGTGTGACTGTGCATCTATCATGGGGCTATTGGGATCGCTATCCGGTTGATGACAGAGGCGTTTATCGTGAGATCTTCAAGACGGCATTTCGGCTGTTTCTCTCTGATGTGAAAGCGCCGTTCTTGTTGTCGGGCTTTGCCGGTTATAATAGCGCCACGAAACGTGTTGAGGCGGGCTACAGGAAGGTGAAGGGTCAGAGCTTGTTGATAGAGTAGTATTGATAGAGGTACGCCAAGCAAAGCTCGGCATGGACTATTAGCTGAAAGGAGCTAAATCGTAAAGAAATCGACATACGATTAGGAGGACAGGCCGTGCAAAGGGCGACCGATGTGCGGGAGTCCTGTCTGACGAAGAAGTAAGCCGCAACGCAAGTGAACTTCCTACGTAAAGTCTCGTTAACTCTAAATCCGCGTGACCAGCAAGTCTCTATGTGTGAAGTCAACACCTCGTGGCCAATTCGATTTGGGCTGCGGGGCAGTGGGCCAGGGTCTGACCCCAATGGTGGTGTAATAATGCAATTGGATTCCGTACTTTTCAGGACAAATAGTTTTGATATAATAACGAGGTCATCAGACAAGGAGGAAGAAGATGTTCATTACAGCTGCAGTGTTCGCCGCCACGATTACGCTGACCGCGCCGGAGAACGGCGCGACCTACGACACTCACACGCCGTGCGTGAACGAGTTCCTCTCGCATCCCGCGGAGCGCAGTGTCCGTCCGCCGGAGCCGCCGCTGAGCGAGGACGAGATCAAGAAGCGTGACGCGCAGAACAAGAAGTACGACGCCTGGGTCGCCGCCGGCAAACCCAAGGCCTCGCGCGCGAAGAAGTGGGAGCGCCGCTACAACTTCTACGAGCGCAACGAATGGACCGAGGCCCTCTACAAGAAGTCCTGCGAGGAGGCGAAGACCTACAAGCCGTTCCAGTGGCAGGCCGACTTCAAGGGCAAGGAGATGACGATCGAGTTCTCCGAGACGAAGGACTTCGCGAAGAGCGTCGTCGAGAAGCTGCCGGACGGCGCCAAGGGCAAGTTTCCGTGGTTCCTGAAGGTCGGCACAAAGTATTACTGGCGCGTCACCGCGAAGGACGAGGGTGGCGCGAAGGTCGTCTCGGACGTGCGTGAGTTCACGACCCTTGACAACCATCCGCGCATGATCGGCTGGCCGTCCCTCAACTGCCGCGATATGGGCGGCGGCGAGAACGCGGACGGCGTGAAGGTGCGTCAGGGGCTCGTCTTCCGCGGACAGAAGGCGCACGGGCGCAGTCTTTTCGACGCGAGTAAGCTGACTACCATGGATGAATTCAAGTGGTTCTATGTCGAGATGCTCGGCATCAGGACCGATCTCGACCTTCGCGGCAAGGACGAGTCCGATTCGGCCGAGAAGCAGTTCAACTGTCTCGGCTTCGAGCACTTCGGCTGTCAGCACTTCTATCATCCGATCTACCCGTATCACATCGGGCTTCCGGACATCAAGGTCAAGATCGCCGAGATCTTCCGCGTGATGACGAAGATCGAGAACTATCCGATCTACTTCCACTGCGCCGTCGGTTCCGACCGCACGGGTACGATCGGCGTGCTCCTTGACGGACTCCTCGGCCGCACCGACGAGCAGATCTACAACGACTACGAGCTGCCGACCTTCAATCAGAACCTTCCGCGTCTCCGTTACTGCCGCAAGGCGGCAGGTATGTTCGGCGAGCTCGATCCGAAGACCTCGAAGATGGGCGGCGCCACGATCCGCGAGAACGTCGTGAAGTATCTCAAGGGTATTGGTCTCACGGACGACGAGCTTAATGCGATTCGCGACATCATGCTCGAGAAGTAATCGTAACGGATGTTCGCTTCGGGCAGAAAGGACGATATGGATATGAAGATGATGCTGGCTGTCGTCGGAATGACGGCGGGTTTCGTGGCGGGGGCGGCGGTGATCGAGGCTGGACACGCCGGATCGGTAGAGCTGCGCGAACTCGGTGTGACGATGGGTCCTGTGCTCATTGATAAGGACTGGTCGCAGTACCGAGCGACTGGTTCGTGGATGCCGGCGGAGGACGGAACGACGGACTTCAGGCTCAAGGATCGCGCGGGCAAGGTGATTGTCGAAGGCAAGGCGAATTACAGCGCCGATTCCGGTAAGATCAAGGTTCGTTGGGATTTCACGGTCAAGGAGACGTTCTCGGGGAACGGACTCGTCGTCGCGACGAGCCTTCCGATCGCGAAGTTCGCGGGGGATGAGCTGCTGCTGGACGGGATGAAGAAGACGCTTCCCGCGGAACGGCAGGAGAATCCGTTTATCGCCAACAGGTCCGTGAAGACGATGACGGTGGGCGGCAGGAAGCTCGAATTCGGGTTTAGTGCGCCGACTGCGGTCCATGTGCAGGATAACCGCAAGTGGAACGGTCGCGATTACGGGGCCCGGTTCTCGACCGGGGTGAATGATCTCAAGTCCGGTGAACGGCGATCGCTTGAGGTCGTGATTTCTGCTGATGGCGCGCTCGAGTTCGTGAAGGGTCTGACGGTGATCGGCGGAGATGAATGGGTTCCGCTTGAGGATTCGACCGTGATCAGGGAGGGGAGTGTGCTCGACTTCTCCAAGATGCCGTGGATCGATGCGCCGGCGGGGAAGCACGGACGGGTGGTGGTGCGGAACGGACACTTCGAGTTCGAGAAGCTGCCGGGCGTGAGGCAGCGTTTCTACGGAGTGAACCTCGTGTTCGGCGCGTGCTACATGAACGAGCGGGAGGCGGAGGATCTTGCGGACCGGATCGTGCGCATGGGCTACAATACGATCCGCATCCATCATCACGAGCGGGAGCTCTGCGACAAGCAGGATGGCACGACAATCCGTCAGGAGCAGATGGCGAAGCTTGACTATCTGATGAATGCGTGCATTAAGCGCGGCATCTATGTCACGACCGATCTCTACGTCTCGCGCAACGTTCCGTGGCGGAGTTGCGGTGTTGATAAAGACGGGATCATTCCGATGCAGGAGTTCAAGGAGCGCATCCTTTTCCAGGAGGGCGTGTATTCGAACTATCTCGCGTTCGCGCGTCAGTTCCTCAATCACGTCAATCCGAAGACGGGACGCCGCTGGGCGGATGAACCCGCGCTCGCGCATCTCGCGCTCGTCAACGAGGGCAATCTCGGCAACTGCGGCTACGGAGTGATCCGCGATCTTCCCGAGGTCAAGGCGGCGTACAAGGGCGTGATTCCGAAGAATCCGTGGGAGAATACCGTCGACAATCAGAGGTTCTGCATCTATCTGGCGGACGTGGAGACCGCGTTCGTGAAGAAGATGCAGAGGTTTATTCGGGAGGAGATCAAGAGCGAGGTGCTGCTGACGGACCTCTCCTGCTGGAAGAATCCGGTCCAGTTCCAGCTACCGCGTCAGCTCTTCGACTATATCGACGATCACTTCTACGTCGATCATCCGTCCTTCCTCGAGCAGAGCTGGCGTCTGCCCTCGAAGCTTCCGAACACGAACCCGGTGCGCAATACGCGCAATCTCGGCTTCGAGGCGGTGTTCAAGCACCGTGATCTGCATAAGCCGTTCACGCTCACCGAGTTCAACTATTCGGGACCAGGACAGTTCCGCGGCGTCGGCGGCATGATGCTCGGCGCACAGGCGGCGCTGCAGGATTATGACGGCGCGTGGCGTTTCGCGTGGAGTCACGACCACGACGGCGCGCTGACGCCGAAGTCGATGAACTATTTCGATGTTGCCAGGGATCCGCTGCAGCGTGCGACCGAAAGAGCGGTGATGACGCTTTTTATGCGTCAGGACATGAAGCCGCTGACGAGGACCTATGCGCTAGCGTTTCCGGAGGCGAAGCTTCGTGACGAGACGATCGGACTTCCGCAGGCGGACATGAAGAGCGAGTGGTTCGGGTGGTATTACCGGCTTGGGACCGCGGTCACCGGCCTGGATCCGAAGTGGTCCGTTGACGATTATCCCGGATACGATTCCGTCAAGGATTCGTACTACCGCGATCTCGTGAAGGGGCTTACTCCCGGAGACGGACAGGTCGTGCTCGATCCCGAGCAAGGGATCTTCGGCGTTGTCACGCCGATGACCTGCGGTTTCTTCGCCGAGCGCGGCGGTTTTGCCGCGGGTGCGGTGAAGGCGGAGATTGCAGGGGCTCCGGCGGCGGTGTGGGCTAGTTCGCTGGACGGCAAGCCGGTCGCGGAATCCGCGCATGTCCTGTTAACCCACGTTACGGACGTTCAGGATACCGGCACGCTGTATGCGGACAAGGCGAAGACAATCCTCTGCAAGTGGGGTAAGCTTCCGCACATGATGCACAAGGGGACGGCGATGATTCGCGTCAAAACCGCCGCGGAGAAGGTCTATGCGGTCGGTTCAGATGGCTCCCGCCGCGGCGAAATCGCCGCGGAGCGCCAGGGCGACGAACTCGTCTTCACCGCCGATACCGCGCGTGATCCGTCTTCCGCGACCTACCTTTACGAGCTCGTGAAGTAAGAAAAAGCACTTGCTTATCGGCAAGAAGAATGTTACTATTTTGGTTAAAAGCCTCGTTTGTGGGAATCTAAGGAATGCAATAATGAACAAATTGCTGTTTCTTGCCGTTGCGGTACTGGCCGCGGGTATGCCGTCGTTACACGCGGATGAGCCGTCCGGCTTCGCGAAGAAGGTTGAGCTCACGCTCTCGAATGCGGCGAAAACCGCAATCGGAGAAGGATCTTTCGCCAACGTCCCGATTCTTGTGAAGCTCAGCACGGCGATTTCCGGCTTCGCTTATTCGGACTTCCAGAGCGCGCGCGGATCGGATATGATCTTCGTGGATGAACAGGGGAACGTCATTCCGCACGAAATCGACACGTGGGATCCGACCGGCGAATCGCTCGTCTGGCTCAAGCCCGCCACCTTGTCATCCGCCCTCGGCAAGATCACGATGTACTACGGGAGCGCGGATATACCAGCGTCATCCGCTAGCGACGTGTGGCGCAACTACACGGGTGTTTGGCACTTTGAGGATGCGACCGGGCTTTCAACTTCGCAGTCTGAACAATGGCCGACTGCGAAAGCGGTGTATGCGAACTCGACGGCAGTTGAGGGGTTGGAGGGATTTTTGCATACCGCGTCTATTCCAGATGAGGTCGGGTGCTTTGGCAAGTGTTTTCGTGTGAACACCGCCGGATGCAAGACCGGGAATTATAACGATGGTGGCGTGTGGGTGAATGATGCGGGCGAAAATTCTCCGCTTGATTGTAATGGGACATTCACCATCTCAGGGTGGTTTAAGCATCCCACCGAAAAATATTATTACGACCACATTTTCTATAAACGTTCGGCGAGTGATAATTTGGCGAAATCCGGAACCAAGCAGTTCGTCAACGGATTCGCCGTCGAGCTAAGCGCCAAAGTTGCCGCAACTCCGAAGTTTGATGTGCGCGGCAGTGGCAGCACGTCAAAGCAGGGGGGTGCCATCGATGCGTATGATAAGTGGTCATATCTGACATTTGTCTTTAACGGCACTAATCTTGACGTGTATGAAAATGGAGTGAACGAATACAGCTCGACTGGACTTGACACCGTGAAGGACAACAATGCGCCGTTAGCATTTGGCGCGCGTCCCGACGTCGCGTATTCCGGTTTTACGGGCGATGCCCACTGGTGTGGTTGGATCGATGAGGTTCGCTTTAGCTCGTCCGCCGCGACGGCCGATTATGTATCCGTCGAATACAAGGCGATGACGCAGGACTTCTTTGATTTCGGCGAAGCGCAGTCGCTGGCGGAGGACCTGCCGGTCTTGGGTGTTCCTGAACTACAGTGGGACGGCGATAAATGGAATTTCTCGGCTGAGATGTCAGGTGGCCGCGGTAAGATTTATTCCGTTATTACCGATGTGGCTACAGGCATGGCGGTGACCAATGCGGTTTCAGACGGTGTTGTTGAGGGGATTGGAGCATTTGGCTTTTCGCCAGACCTTGCGTCCGGTGGAGTTTATACGTTCTTTGTGCTGGGGGTCACTGCTTCGGACATCGCCGTCAAGGTGTATGGCGAGTATCAGGTGTCCGCGGATGCCGTTACGGTTATAAAGACGAAGGATGCGGAAGAGGCGGGCAGGGTTCCGGGCCGATTTGTGTTTTCGCGCGCGACAGGCGGACCTGAATTTACGTTGCAGTATGAGGTTTCCGGTACGGCGGTCGCAGGCGAGTCGTATGCGGAGATTTCAGGCGCGGTGACATTCGGCGAAGGAGTGACTGAAGTCGTGGTCAGTGTTGATCCCTATATCAACCCGACGGTGAACGAGGATACAACGGTCATAGTCGCGCCGGCGTCAAGGGCTCAGCTCGCTGTCGCGTCCGCCACAATGACGATTGTCAATGACACGGCCGCTTCCGGTGCGGTGACGCGTTTCGTTTCCGTGACGGGAAATGATGAAAACGACGGACTCACGATGGCTCACCCTCTGCGCTCGGTAGCGGTTGCTTGTGCAGCCGTTGAAGCCGCCCTTACGGATGACGGCAAGGGATGCGTGTATGTGGGTGCCGGAAATTACGCCGAGACATCCAGCGTTTCCGGATCGAATGACAAGAGCTGCGTCGTAGTGACCAAGGCGATATCCGTAATCGGACTTACCGGTGATGCGGATGATGTCGTCATCACCCGTGGTACACAGTCATGCCGTCTGTTCGAAATCAACCATGCGGATGCGAAACTCCAATTCCTTACGCTGAGGGGCGGGTATCTTGATTCGGCGACCGACAGTGCCGGCGGGTGCGCGATGATCGGCTCGAACGGCGGAACGATAGCGGACTGCGTTCTGGAGAATGGAACTGCGCACAAATGGGGCGGCGGAGGCGGAAACCTCTATATGATTGACGGACGAGTCGTTCGCACCGTTATTAGGAACGGTACGGTACTAGAATCATCACTTCGAGCCGGACGCATAGGCGGAGGTGGTGTCGCGATGAAGGGGGGGATAATCGAGAACTGTCTCATCACCGGCAATACCAAGGGATATGCCGCCGGAGTGATGGTTTACGGAGGTAAGGTGCTGAATTGCACGGTCACGGGGAATTCCGAAGCCCAATGCGGCGGCATCATGGTAAAGGCGGGAACCTCGAGTGAGGTGCGGAACACGATTATCTACGGTAATGTTGGAACTTCGACGGAAGAGCCGGACAATTGTAATGTCTATATTATCTCTTCGGGAGATTCCAGTGTCGGCTGGAGCGGCACGGATAGCGTCTTCTTTAATTGTTATGGTGAAGTTGCGATCAATGCGAATTGTACTGCCGCCAACCCTTATTTTGCCGCGCCGGAAATCGGGGATTACCGACTTCGTGCGCTTTCGTCATGCCGTGATGTGGTGACGGATTATTCAACTACCGGTGCGATATCGGATACGGATCTGGACGGCGAGTCGCGGCAGCGTGGTGCCGCGGTTGACGCGGGATGCTATGAAATGGATCAAAGCGTGTTTGCCGTTGATTTTGATTTCATACCGCGAGGATTGTTTACTCCAGCCGTTGTGGATTGCAGGGCGGTTGCCATTGGCGGCGAGGGGACGATTGTCTACAAGTGGGATTTGGATGGCGACGGAGTGGCGGAACGTGAGACCACGGATTCGGCTTTCGTGTGGAATGATTTCCCTGCCGGGACTTGGACGGTCGGTGTCAAAGCGACGGACGGATCCGCTCGAGAGGTCTCCGCGGTCAAGACGATATCGGTAAAGACGGCGCCGAGGAATATGTATGTGAAGGACAGTAATCCTGACGCGCAATTCCCTTATGATACTTGGGAGACGGCGGCGAGCGGTCTGGCGGGAATGCGTGCCGCTGTAGCGGCTGGTATCGACGGTTCGACGGTCTGGGTCGGTGACGGCGTCTATGCGCATGGCATTAACGACGGCGTCGGCGTTACGATTTCCGAAGGCGTCCGGCTGATTGGTTACAGCGGGGATCCTTCGTCGGTGGTCATCACGAATACGCTCGGGCTTGCGAACGCCAATGCGGGTCGCAGCGACCTTCGTGACGTCTGCCTGAATCACCCGAACGCGTTCGTGGCCAATATGACTCTCGCGAAGGGCAGTATCTACCACAATGGCAACAAGGGAGGGAATGTGACGATCGATACGCTCGGAGGCACTGTCTCCAACTGCGTGCTAACCGCCGGTAGTGCGGCCAATTACTACGGTGACTGCGGCGGCGCTTTTCTTTCGGCGGGACTGCTGACGCATTGCATTATTGAAAAGAGCACCATTCAGTCCAAAGGTGCCGGGAATAAGGGAGCGGCGATCTTCTCGAAGTCCGGTTCCAGGGTTTCGAACTGCCTCATCCGTGATGTTGTCAATGAAGTGGCGGTAGAGGCCAATATTGTCCGTGTTGCTGGTCAGATCGAAAACTGCACTGTAGTCAACTGCAATGTAGGCACGAACAACCACGAGGCCGTTCGTTGTGATTCCACTGCGGACGCGCGAAATGTTGTGGCGTTCGGGAACACGGCACCATCCGGTGTCGACGAAGCAACCGTGGTCCGCGGTTTCGGTGGTACGGCGACCTGCTTCATCAATTGCGCGTCAGATGACGATTCTCCGGTTGACGGGACGGATTGTATCACGATTACCGCGGCGGCGTTCAAGGACTACGTGAACGGCGATTTCACACCGGCTTCCGGCGGGGCGCTTCGCAACGCCGGCGTGCCGATCGCGAACGCTCCGAAGAAGGATCTTGCGGGCAAGAAGCGGATTCGCGACTCGAACATCGACATCGGCTGCTACGAGTATCAGCCGCCGGTCGGTCTCAAGTTGTTTGTGAAATGAGTTTTCCGCTCGCCCTCGAGCGGCGACTTTCGATTGTCAGGTCATCACGGGGTGTCCGTTCGTTTGGGATGGTTCCTGGGATGGCGATGTCTTCACGCCTGGCGACTACACGCTGCCGGCCGAAGTCACTGGCGAGCCGAATCCGTGCCTCGGTGCGGGCGTGAAGCTCGACTGGATGACGGCGGATTCAAAGGATTTGGCCGGGATTCCCCGCCTGCGCGAGAACGATTTCGTCGACCTCGGCTGTTACGCGTTCGTCATGAAATACGGTCTGCTTCTTATCATTCGGTAACGGACAGGTGTCCGTTTTGGTAAAGAAAATTACGGACAGGTGTCCGTTTTGGTATTGACGGCGTCAGGTGATTGTGGTATTCTCATGAGTATGAAGAATTATCCACGCATCTATCGGACGATTATCGCGGATCATTTCTCGCGGTCCGGACAGATGGTGTTTCTGTCCGGACCGCGTCAGGTCGGCAAGACGACCGTCGCGGAAGGGTTGGCGACCAAGTACCTGAGTTGGGACGATGACGACGCACGGCGGGCTGTTCTTTCAGGGCAAAAAGCCGTTGTCGACGCTTACGGACTGACGGCGCTCTCCGAGACGGATAAGGTGGTAGTGTTCGATGAGATTCTCAAATACCACCACTGGAAGCAGTTCCTTAAAGGATTTTACGACGTCTATGCGAAAGGGTTGAAAATCGTCGCGACTGGTTCCGCGAAAATGGATGTGTACAAGAAAGGCGGCGACAGCATGATGGGAAGGTATTTCCCATATCGCATTCATCCCCTTAGTGTAGCTGAACTTCTTGATGTATCGATCCCGGGCGAATCATTGGTCAGGAAACCGCGGAAAATCTCTGATGGGGAATGGGATGCACTATTAAGGTTTGGTGGATTCCCCGATCCTTTCGTCCGAAGGGATGTCAGATTCTCACGGCGGTGGAACTCGCTGCGTTTCGAGCAGTTGACAAAGGTGGATGTACGCGATTTGACGCAGATTGTCGAGCTGGATCAGCTAGCGATGCTGGCGGAGATCCTCGGACGGCGTTCGGGAGAACAACTCGTCTATAAGAACCTTGCTGTTGAGGTCGGCGTCGATGAGAAGACAATCAAGAAATGGGTGAAGACGTTGAAGTATCTTTATTTCGGCTTCGAGGTCCGTCCGTGGTTCAAAAACGTCGAGAATTCGATTCGCAAGACGCCGAAATGGTTTCTGCGCGATTGGTCGCAGATCGAGGATGAAGGGAAACGAGCCGAAACGCTCGTCGCCTGTCATTTACTGAAAGCGGTTGACGGCTGGACCGATCTCGGGTACGGTGATTTCTCATTGCATTACCTGAGGAACAAACAGAAGAAAGAGGTGGACTTCCTCGTGGCAATAGACAATAAGCCGTGGTTCCTGGTAGAGGTCAAGAAAAGCGACGAGGTGATTTCCGACGCTCTGGCGATGTTTCAACGTCAAACAGGGGCGAAACACGCGTTTCAAGTGGTGTTGGACTCTAAGTTCGTCAATCGGAGTTGCTTTGAGATCGATTCGCCTGTCGTCGTGCCCGCCAGAACATTCCTGAGTCAGCTGATCTGATAAAATGCTAGAATAGGAGAATGAAGATGAGACGCATATCGGTCCTGATGTCCGTATCGTTGTCGGAGGCGACTTCAAAGGCGTTTACGGGGAGCCGTCGCTCGGAAGGGGGTTGTCATAATTGTAAGGTGACGGTGAAGTCCGTCCCGGTGTGTGTTTCCCCGTGTTTACTCGTCGAGCGGGCGGCGATTGAGATTTCCAAGGAGTAAAATCATGATACTTACGGCAATCGTGCTGGCGGCGAATATCGTCAGTTTCAAGGATGCGGACAAGATCAAGTCATGGGACGCGTGGGACGATCATAAGGCGAAGCATGCGATCACGAACGTTCTGCAGAAGGAGAAGCGGCGCGTCACGTGGGAGAAGCTGAATGCGCTCGATCCGGGGCTGAAGATGATCGGACGGCTCGCGGTGCGCGAGTCGAAGGACATCAAGGGCTCTAACTGGTCCATCGGTTGCGAGACCATGGACCGCGACTATGCCGATTGGGACAGCTTCAAGGCGCTCTTGCCAGGGCTTGGCGTGAAGCACGCGCGCTTCTTCTCTGGCTGGGCGAAGACGGAACAGGAGAAGGGCGTCTACGACTTCGCCTGGCTCGATCCGCAGATCCGCGAGTGTGCGGCGATGGGCATCAAGCCGTGGATCTGCATCTCCTACGGAAACCCCGTCTGGGGGAGCGACTTTCGCCTCGGCATGCGCGTGAAGCAGGTGACCGGTAGCCCGGAGTCATTCGCGGCGTGGATCCGCTACGCGAAGGCGCTCGTCGAACGGTACAAGGATGTCGTGGACGAATGGGAGATTTGGAACGAACCGTTCGACCAGGCGCAGGAATACGCGGAGATGTTCTATCAGACCGCGAAGGCTGTAAGGGAAGTCCAGCCATCCGCGAAGTGCTACTGCACCGCGGTCTCGATGCGTCCGGACATGACGAAGAGCGATTACTTCGTGGTGCTCGAGAAGCTGAAGAAGGAGAATGCGCTTGATCTGGCGAGTTACTTCATCTATCATCCTTACGCGGAGAATCCCGACACTTCGTATGAGGCGGGCGAAGGACAGTTCGGGTGGCAGATGGCGATGCCGCTCCGCCGGCTCGTGAAGAGCTATTCGGGGAACTTCGACATCATGCAGGGTGAGGTCGGGTGTCCGAGTCAGCTTGAATACGCGCACGCGATGTGCAACAACGAGTGGACCGAGTATTCGCAGGCGAAGTGGCTGCTCAGAAGGACGATCGGCGACGCGGTGCGTTCGATCCCTTCAAACGTCTTCACGATGATTGACCTCAAGTACACGTTCATGTTGCAGAGCTACGGACTGGTCCGTTCGAACCTGCTCCGCGAATTCGTCTACCGTCGTCCCTCGTACAACGCGATGGCGCACGTATTCAATCTGCTGGATGATGATGCGAAGCCGCTCGGCGTGGAGAAGCTTAAGTGCGGGTCGCGCGAAATTACACGGGCGAGGTTCTCGCGGTTCGGGCAGGAACTGAACTTCTTCTGGTTCTCCGATAAGCAGCCATCGAATGAGCTTGCGTTCGAGAAGGTCGATCTCGGGCAGGTCTTCGGGTCAAAGGTTGAGGGCGCGACCTGGACCGATATGATCACGGGACGCGTCTTCGAGATCGACGATATGAAGTCTGTCCCGCTTTGGGATTCTCCGGTCATGGTCGCGCCTCGCGCCTCGGTGGTACTGGTCTCGGATAAGGATGGTGTGAAATGAAGTTGCAGGGTTGCATGGGTAAGTATTACAAGTGGTTTCTGCTACTCCTGCTGTCGGGGGCGTTCTTCTTCCATCAGGCGGACAGGGCTCTCTTCGGACTCCTGACGCTTCCGATTCAGAACGAGCTCGGTCTCGATGGAGTCCAGATCGGCTGGATCAACACGGTGCTTTTCTGGACGCTTGCGGCGATGGCGTTCGTCGCGGGTCCGGTGGGCGACTGCTTCTCTCGCAAGTGGGTGATCACGATTTCGCTGATGGCGTGGTCCGTGATGACGGTCATGATGGGCTTCGTCGGCGAGTGGCATGTGCTCGGATTCGTGCTGCCGGCGTTCGTCGTCGTGATGTTCTTCCGCTCGATCGCGACCGGCATCGGGGAGAGCTTCTACGGTCCGTGCTATCCGCCGCTTATCGCGAGTTACCACAAGGAGACGCTTTCGGTTGCGCTTTCGATCCATCAGGGTTCGCTCTATTTCGGACTCATGACGTCCGGACTGATCGTCGCGAAGACGCTCGGGCTGCTCGGTGACTGGCGCAATGTCTTCATCGCCTTCGGCGCGGCGGGTTTTGTGCTCGGATTGTCGTTCATCTTCCTGTTGAAGGATGGATCCAACCGCGAACCACGAACCACGAACCACGAACCACGAACCTCGCTTTTCTCCGGCTACAAGGCGTTCTTCACCAATCCTTCGGCGATTCTCGCGATGTGCGGCTTCATTGCAATCGTGTTCGTCAACAACGCATATCTCTGCTGGGCGCCGAAGTTCATGGCGGTGAAGTTCATGGCGGATATGCCGATGAAGGAGGCGGTGGCGCAGGCGGGGTCCGCGACGATGCTCTGGCATCATCTGTTCGCGTTCGCGGCGATCATGGCGGGCGCGGTGGTGACGGACCGTTTTGTGAAGCGGTTTCCGCGTTTCCGTCTCGGTTTCCAGATCACGGCGCTGCTCCTGGGCGCCCCGTGTCTCGCGATCGTCGGGTTCTCGTCCTCGGCGACTATGATGATCGTGATGAGCGCGCTTTACGGCGTCTTCCGCGGCTTCTTCGAGGTGAATACCCACGCGTCGCTGTTCGACGTGATGGATCCGCGGTTCCGTTCCACTTCGGTCGGGATCTTTACGCTTTTCGCGTTTTCCTTCGGCGGACTTTCCGGCGTGCTGATGGGCTGGCTTTCCGATGAATATGGCGTTCGGGGCTTCGAAGTCGGGTTCGGAATCATGGGCGTCACCTACGTCATCGGTGCGGTATTGATGATGATATCCTTCTTTTTCACCTTCAAAAAAGATAGTGCAAAGCTCAAGGATTTGGTATAATTCTTTCATAATACTTGAGAAAGGAATTTCAATGAACAAGCTTATCATTGCGCTTGCCGGCTGTGCCATTTGTGCCGGAGTCTTCGCGGAAGTCAATATTCCGACGGACAAGTTGAAGTTCAAGATTGTGGTCCTTGCAGGACAGTCCAATATGGCTGGCCGCGGCACGGTTGATCCGGCGGACAACAAGGCGCATCCGCGGGTGGTGATGCTCAATCAGAAGGGCGAGTGGGTTCCGTGTGTTGACCCGATTCATTACGATATCAAGAACTCCGGCGTGGGTCCGGGCAAGTTCTTCGGCGAGGCTCTCGCCGAGAGCGACCCCTCAATTGTCGTCGGACTTGTTCCGACCGCGGTCGGAGGCACGCCGTTGCAGGCGTGGGTTCCGGGCGGAAAGTCCAATAAGGGCGGCAACAACTGGCATCCGTATGACGACATGGTCGCGCGCACGAAGCAGGCGTTGGAGAAGGGCACACTTACGGCGATCCTCTGGCATCAGGGGGAGTCGGACTGCATGCGTCGCAATGGCTATCTCTATCAGTATCGGTTCCCTGAGATGATCGCGCGTTTCCGTAAGGACGTCGGTGCCGAGGGTGTGCCGTTGATCTGCGGCGGACTTCATCCGAATATGGAGAAGGATTGGTTTGGCAAAATCCTGGCGAACGCGAAGCGCTGGACCTGCGAGTACGCGTACGGTCCCGGCAAGTACACGACCTGTCCCGAAGACGTGAAGCTGCAGCCTGACAACATCCACTATACCAAGGAGTCGCAGCAGGAGTACGCGAAGCGCTATTTCGCGGCGTATCAGGAGGTCCTTAAGGCGTTGGCGGCGGATAAGGAATACTGGAAGAAGCCCAATAACGAAGCCGCCAAGATCAAGGCCGCGGCGATTCCGGATTGGAAGGCGAAGGATGCGGCGACGCAGATCGGACTCGTTCCAGAGACGCTTCCGGAGCCGATCGAGAAGTGGGTCTTCCCGAAGGGGCGTCCGCAGAAGTGAGAAAACGTAAAATTCGCTATTGACAAGCAAGCGCCGCATGTGTTATACTATGTGGCGTTTTGCTACTCAAAACAATGCTCGGGTGGTGAAATTGGCAGACACGTATGCTTGAGGTGCATATGGGTAACTCCTTGCGGGTTCGAGTCCCGCCCCGAGCACCAAATCTGAAATACCGCCCTGACGGCGGTTTTTTTTGTTATACTTTTACCGTGATATTCAATGTTCGAGGTGCGGTATGGGTTTTGGCGGCCATGGTCTTGGTTGCTAGCATCTGCTTCTTGGATGTGCGTTGCAGTAGTGATGACGAGGATAATCGTACATATGTGCGAGTGAAGTCCGAGATGGAGTTTGCCTGGCGGGCTAAGGAGGAGCAGCGTATGGAGGATTTGGCGAAGACTGCGCGGGATTTACGTAGGATGTCCGTCAAGCTTAGATCCCAGGGGGACGAGCGGGCGGCGAAGGAGGCCGAAGAGGCGGCCGATCGTATAGAGCGGGAGCTTAAGAGGAAAAATAGGTAAAGGAGGATTAAGCAATGATAGACTTCGAAAAGGAATTCGGCAAGCCTGGTCATCAGCCTGGGTTTACAGAGAAGGCCGTGTTGTCCAGAATGTTCAAGATCGTTTACGGATGGATGGCGATCGGACTTGCGTTGTCGGGTGTCTCGGCGTGGTATACGGCGTCCAGTGGGCTGTGGGCGACGATTCTGAATGGACCTGGCTTTCTGACCTGTGTCATTGTAGAGCTGGCATTGGTGTTCATCTTGAGCGCGGCAATCAATAAAATGCCGGCGGCATTCGCTTACGTGATGTTCCTGGCTTACGCTCTGGTGAACGGGCTGACTTTGTCCGTGGTCTTTGTCGCCTATGAACTTGCGGCTGTGCAGCGGGTGTTTTTTATTACGGCGGCGATGTTCGGCGGACTTGCTCTCTGGGGCTCGTTCACGAAAGACGATCTTTCATCCGTCGGTTCGTTCTGCTATATGGCGCTCTGGGGGCTGATTGTGGCTGGGATTGTCAACATCTTCATGCACAGTGATGCGTTAGATTATATCTGTTCGATTGCGGGCATCCTAATCTTCACTGGTCTCACGATGTACGATGCGCAGAAGATCAAGCGCTTGGCGGCGGCTGAAGGGACGATGGATTCTGTGGCGATTCACCGTGTCGGCATTATCGGTGCTCTTAATCTGTATCTCGACTTCGTCAATCTGTTTCTGCATTTGCTTCGGTTGATGGGGCGCAAGCGTTGACCGATGGAGATCGAGATTCCCCTGGCTGAAGTAATCCGTTACATGAAGGCGGGTGCGAAGCCGCTGGAAGGCGGACTTCTGGAGCTCGTCAAGGCGTTGATTGCGGAAGCACCGATTGATGCCCGCGGCGTCTGGAAGACAGAGAAGGATGCAATTTACCTTTGCGGCACGATCGGGATTCGTTTTGACCAGTGGCAGCGCAGGCTAAGCGTGCTCGGGGCGACTGAAGCATTGATCGCGCAGTCGATTGGCGCGGCGGCGGTGGAGCAGGTGATGGACGCCGTTGAAGCCGAAGCCAAGGCGGCGACGCCTGGAGAATGGGGAGCTCGGAGAAGTCCGGGTTACGGATCGATGCCGCTTTCCGATTCCGCGAAGATCCTTGCGAAGCTTGACGCGACCAGGCGCATCGGCGTTGCGGTTACCAAAGACTATTTTCTAGTCCCAGTCAAATCGGTGACGGCAGTGTGCCACAGGCTCTAAACTAGGGAAATTGGTCGGAGCGGAGGGATTTGAACCCTCGGCCTTTTGCTCCCGAAGCAAACGCGCTACCAGGCTGCGCTACGCTCCGACACGGGATTTTGAGCTGCTAAGCCGCAAAACATTGTATAGTATACTACTTTTGCCCCTGATGAGTCAAGTGGGATATGGTATAATATTAGTGAATAGTGAACAGAGAACAGTGAACAAGTTTTGGAACGGCTTTTCCGCTAATGACTGACTTTTCGAAATTATTGAATCCGGAACAGTGCGCGGCGGCGACGGCAGGGGATGGTCCGTTGCTGGTGTTGGCGGCGGCCGGAACTGGCAAGACGCGGACCCTCGTGCATCGCGTGGCGTATCTGATTGAAAATGGGGTGCCGGCTGATCGCATTTTGTTGTTGACCTTCACTAATCGGGCGGCGCGCGAGATGCTTGATCGGGCGCAGAAGGTGATTGGTGACGGTGTCGCGGGGATCTGGTCTGGAACCTTTCACTCGATCTGCGCGCGTCTTCTGCGGCGTTATGGCGGATCCCTCGGTTATCAGCCGAGCTTTCAGATTCTGGATGAGGACGATCAGAAGAAGCTGATCGGCGAGATCATCAAGTCAACGGTGAAGGATACGAAGGATTTTCCAAAGAAGGAGGTCGTCGCCAAGATGATCTCCGAGGCGCAGAATGAGTCGAAGCCGATTGAACTGATTGCTGCACGCTGGCAGACGAAGGCGGCAGGTTTCACACCGGAGGAGATCGTTGAGATTGCCGGCAAGTACAATGCGAAGAAGCTCGAGCTTGGGGCGATGGATTTCGACGATCTGCTGGTTAACGGGCTCCGTCTTCTGAAGGAAAAGGAGAATGTCCGCGAGATGCTTCAGGAGCATTTCCTCCATGTGCTGGTGGACGAGTATCAGGATACTAACGGCCTCCAGGCGGAGTTCACTGACATCCTAGCGGCGAAGCATCGCAACATCCTCGCGGTCGGCGATGATTTTCAGTGCATCTACACCTGGCGCGGAGCCCAAATTGAGAACATTATGGAGTTTCCGAAGCGCTGGGAGGGCTGTCGAGTGATTAAGCTTGAACGAAATTACCGTTCCGTGCCCGGAGTCCTCAACGTCGCGAATGTGGTGATGCGCGACGCGCCTAATCAGTTCGAGAAGATTCTGAAGCCCATCCGCAGTGCGGTGACCGAAGACAAGCCGTGGATCTATCGTGTGTATGACGACGAGGCGCAGGCGACGGAGATTATGAAGGTCGTCGCAGAGATGCGTCGGAACGGGTTTCGCTATTCGGATATCGCGGTTCTGTACCGCAGCCATTTCCAGTCCATCAAGATTCAGATGTCCTTCGCCCGTCGCGGCGTTCCGCATCGTATCACCTCGGGTGTCGGTGTTTTCGAGCAGGTCCACACGAAGGACGTGCTCGCGTATCTCAGGCTTATCGTGAATCCTGCGGATGAACTTTCCTTCCTCCGCTTCGTCTGCCTTTTCCCGGGTGTCGGAGAGAAGGGGGCGCAGAAGATGTGGGACAGGCTCGGCCGTCAGTTCGATATGAGGCGCAGGGAGGACCGCGAGGCGCTCCTCGGGCTCTTCGGCGCGAAGGCGAAACCATTGTTTCCGCCGCTTATGAAGGCGATGGAGGTTGTGCAGGAGCACCTGGATGACGATTCGATCGGTGAAGTGATCGAGGATTTCTGCGATCTGTTTTATGAGGATTATCTCCGTAGAGAGTTCGGTGATGCCGATGCCGAGGACCGCCTTGAGGATGTCAAGGAACTCGCCGCGCAGATCGCGGGGGGAGAGGTGCAGGAGGGAGAACTGCAGGGTGCAGGGTGCGGAGTGCAGAGTGATGGATGGCGGCGGTTGGAGGCGTTCTTGAGCGATGTCGCGCTGATGACGAACCTGGACGTGAGGAAGAATGATCCCGAACTTGATCGCGTGACGCTGTCGACGGTGCATCAGGCGAAGGGCATGGAATGGCCGGTGGTGATTGTGCCGTGGTTGTGCGAGTCGATGTTCCCGTCGGGCAAGGCGGTCGAGGAGAATCGGATGGACGAGGAGCGGCGGCTTTTCTATGTTGTTGTGACGCGGGCGAAGGACAAACTTTATATGTTCGTGCCGCAGATGCGTAAGATGGCGGACGGCGGGATCTTTCCGGTGGACCCCTCGCAGTTCGTAAAGGAGATTCCGCCGCAGCTCTGCAGTTGTATTCGCGTGCAGTCCGCCCCGCCGGCTTATGGCGGCGGCTATGGTCCGCGCGGCGGGTACAGTGGCGGCTACAGTGGCGGCTATGGTTCGCGAGGCGGATATGGCGGCGGGTATGGCGGTTATTCAAAGCCGAAATCTACGACGATTATCAAAACCACGTGGAGGAAGTCATGAACGTTCGCCCTGCGACACTTGCGGACGCGGAGATGATCTTCGCGCTCATCAACTTGAACCGAGATCAGCTCGTGCCGCGTTCGCTTGGTAATATCGTCGAATCGATCGACCGGTTTTTTGTCGCGGAAACGGACGGCGAGATGGCTGGTTGCGCGTCTTATACGATTCATCCCGAAATCGGCAACGCCGAGGCTGCGGCGGTCGAGGTGGTGTCCGTTGCGGTGAAATCGATCTTTCGTCGTCAAGGTATTGGTAAGGAGCTGGTGGAGGCGGTGATCGCGAAGGCGAAGATGTTTTGTCCGCATGAAGTCGTGGTACTGACTTTCGCGCCGGAGTTCTTCACTGCGCTTGGTTTCAGGGAGATTCCGAAGACGCAGATCATGCACAAGCTCTATACGGGCTGCATCAACTGCACCAAGCACGCCGATCCTTATACCTGTCCCGAAATCGCAATGTGCAAGTCACTTGCATAAGTTGCTAAAGTGGACGAATATTTGCTATAATATCAGACAATGTTCGATTTTCTGAAAAAGAAGGCAAAAGGGCCCGTTATTTACAAGCGGGCTGAGCATTGTATTTCTCGGAAGAACATCGATCCTGATGCGTTGAAGGTTCTTTATCGTCTCTCTAGTCTTGGTTTTACGGCATATCTTGTCGGCGGTGGGGTGCGTGACCTGCTGATGGGCAGGAAGCCCAAGGATTTTGATGTCGGCACGAGTGCGCGTCCTAATGAGGTGAAGCGCGCCTTTCGCAATTGCTTCCTGATTGGGCGTCGCTTCCGTCTTGCGCATGTGCGTTTCGGTGAGAAGGTGATAGAAACGGCGACTTTTCGGCAGAATTCTCAGACTGTCGGCGAAATTATCGAGCATGCGTCGGAGGGTCCGTTGGAGGACAACACGTTCGGAACTCCTGAGACCGATGCGTATCGTCGCGACTTCACGGTCAACGGCTTATTCTACGACATCAAAGACTTTTCGGTGATTGATTGGGTCGGCGGCATGCGTGACATCGAGAAGAAGGTCATTCGTGCGATTGGAGATCCCGACATCCGCTTTCAGGAAGATCCGGTGAGGATGATGCGTGCCGTCAAGTTCTCTTCGCGCCTTGGATTCAGAATTGAGAAGAAGACGATGGATGCGATGAAGAAGCGGCACGCGTGCATTCTTGCAGCATCGCAGCCGCGTGTTTGTGAAGAGGTGTTCAGGCTTTTCCCGTATGGCGAGTCAGCGAAGGCATTCAGGCTAATGTGGGAGACGGGGATGCTTGGTGATCTGCTTCCTGATCTCGCGCGTTACATTTCTCGTTCAGGCGGGGCGAAGAGTCCGGAATGGAAGTATCTTGAGGTCCTGGACCGATATGAGAAGATGATGGCGGAAAAGGGCTTTGAGGTCTCGAATGGGCTTCGCGCCGCGGTCCTGATGACTGGTCTTGCTCGCATTGACAAGAAGAATGGTGCGGGTAGGCGTGTGATGCATAAGATGCTTGAGGCGCTCCATATTCCGAAGGCGACGTATTTCCTTGGTTCGCTTCTGATCGAGAGCCGGGTGCGGTTTTTGGTTTCTCCTTCGAAGGGAAGAACGAGGTTTATTCACAACCGTGACTTCCTTGATGCGCTTGATTACAATCGCATCGTGTTTAGGGCGGAGGGACGCGACGAGAAGGTTTTAAACGAATGGTCAGACCTCTACGAAGAGAAAGGCAACAAATGAACGAAGAACTCATGCAGGAAATCAAATCAACCCTCCCGTGGCTTGTTGTCGCGGCCATTGCGGTCGCTGGTTATTACGGGGTGAAGAACTATTTGGAGAACCGTCGGGTCGAATCCAGCAACGCGCTTATCGCTTCCTATACGACGGACGAATTCGAGGCGGCGGTGCAGCGGTTCGGTTCTACCGATGCCGGTGGTGTGCTGAAGCTTCGTCTCGCGAAGAAGTATTTTGATGATGGGCGTTACGAGGAAGCGTCCTCGATCTATGACGAGCTTGTGGCGAAGGCGCCTGGCGGTTATGAGGACATTCCCGTGGTCGGTAAGGCGCAGTGCCTTGAAGCGCAGGGCAAATACGCTGACGCGCTGGCAGCTTATGAGGCATTTGCCGCAGCGAATCCGAAGAGCTTCCTTGCGCTTACCGCGAAGCTTGGAGCCGTCCGTGCGATTGCCCTTGGTGGAGACAAGGAGAAGGCGCTAGCGAAGCTTGCGGAGGTCAAGGAGTCGGTTAAGGACGACGAGCTCTCCAAGGCTCGTGTGGAGGCTATCGAAGATACGGTCAGACGCTATCAGGCTCCAGTTGACAAGGACGATCCGGCTGTAGTTCAGTCAGAAGCCAAGTAAGATTCATGAAGTTCGTACGGGAGATCGGTAAATCCGGTAAGATCGCGGCCGCTTCGGTGGCCGCGTTCCCGTCTGTTTTCCGTAGCGCTGATAGCCGTGCGGACTTCATGCTGCAACTTTACAGGACCGGCATCGCCACGCTCCCCGTGGTCACGGTGGTTTCGTTGTTCATGGGGATGATCCTGTCGTTGCAGGTCGGGTTGGAGTTGCGGCGTTTCAATCAGGAGATCTATCTCGGGGCGGCGGTGATGCTGACGTTGATCCGCGAGATGGGGCCGTTCTGCTGTGGCATCTGTTTCGCTGCGTGTGTAGGGTCGGCTATCGCGGCGGAGGTCGGCACAATGAAGGTGAATGACGAGATTGATGCGCTGACGATCATGAAGATCTCGCCGATTCGGTATCTTGCGGCGCCACGCATCTTGGCGCTGGTGCTGATGGCGCCGATCATCGCCTTCTACTGTTGTGTGATCGGCACGCTCGGAGGCGGCATTGTCGGCATTACTCAGTTGAACGTGGATTTCGGGCAGTACATCGCCTCTGCTTTGTCGATGGCGGAGGCGAAGGATCTTTTCGTGGGGCTTGCCAAGGCGACGTTGTTCGGGTTCGTGATTGGCGTGGTGTCGTTTTCCGAAGGTGTTGGTTCGCGTCTAGGAGCGACTGGTGTCGGCAAGGCGACGCAGCGCAGTGTGGTCATGAGTTTTCTGTTGATTCTGATCCTAGGATATATGGTCACGAGGGCGTTTTACGAGTGAAATCAGGTGCGGGTTAGCGGTGTAGTGCAATGTCAAATGACTGATGGAAGGTAAAGTCATAGAGTTTCGCGATGTGACGAAGGGTTTCGGAGCCGGCAAGGTTCTGGACGGGATCTCATTCTCGGTCAACAAGGGTGAAGTGGTCTGCATTACCGGTCCCTCGGGCACTGGCAAGTCGGTGACGCTTAAGCATATCGTTGGTCTCATCGAGCCGGATTCGGGAGAAATTGAGTTGGCGACGGATCGTATTGGCTATCTTTTTCAATCCGGCGCGTTGCTTGCGTGGCTCACGGTTTGGGAGAACGTGGCGCTGCCGCTTAAGGAGACAACCAACCTTCCCGATGACAGAATTGAGGAGAAGGTGATGAAAGCGCTCGCGGCGGTAGGGCTTGCGGATGCGGCTGACAAGTATCCGTCAGAGATCTCCGGCGGCATGCAGAAGCGCGCGGGACTTGCCAGGGCGATTGTCTGTGAGGCGGACGTCATTCTCTATGACGAGCCGACATCTGGCCTCGATCCGGTCACGAGTGTTCATATTAATGCGCTCATTAAGAAGCTTAACGTCGAATTCGGCATCACGTCGATAGTAGTCACTCATGATATCCCGTCCGCGCTTAAGATCGCCGACCGGATGCTGCTTATCAAGGACGGCAGGGTTGTCGAATGTTCCGCGCCGGCGGAATTTGTTAAATCACAGAATCCAGATGTCCGTGAATTCATCGCGGCGATGAAAGGGGATACGGTATGAAAAGAAGGAAGAGTCACGCGTTTTCGGATCTGATCACTGGAATCTTCATGTTGGCGGTTCTGCTGGCGCTCGGCTACTTTACAATCGTGATCTCTGGCGTCGATATCGTCAACGGCAAGGAGCGGGTGCCGATGACGATTAACTTCCGAGCGGTAGGAGGGCTCAAGGAGCATGACGCGGTCATGTATCGTGGCACGAAGGTCGGGGCGGTCGAGAGAATCGAGCTAACCGATGACGGACTCAAGGTGCGGCTTGAGGTTGATAAGTCTGTCAAGATCCGCACGGGCTATTCCGCGACGGTTTGCGCACTGACGATGCTCGGGGGCAATTACCTTCAACTTGACGAGGGCGATGGTGAGGAGATCGATTATTCGTCCGCCGAGCTGACCGGCTCCGATCCGATTGACTGGATGCGCGATGTGGCCAAGGTCGCGAACAACCTGAAGGAGATTACTGAGTCTGACGAGATTCGTAACACGATTTCCAATGTCTGTTCCATCTCCGCCAAGGCCGAGGCGATCGTTTCCCGTGTAGAGGCGGGAGAGGGACTTGCTGGAAAGATGCTGTCGAAAGACGTTTCCCTGTATAACGACGTGACGTCCACGGTATTCGAGGCGAAGGCGGCTTTTGCGCACGCGAATTCGATTACTGCGCGGTTTGACGATGAGAAGTTGGTGCAGGAGTTGCGGGACGGCATTTCCGCGTTCCGGAAGGCGTGTGAATCGATGGATTTTGGCGACAGTGTGAAGGGAGATGTTAGAGAGGTTTCAGAGAGCGCCAAGAGGTTGCTTGCCTCGCTTAATGAAATGGTGGATCGGGCGAAGAACGGACAGGGTACGCTTGGCAGGTTGATGAAGGATGACGGTATGTACAACGAGGTCGAGGGTCTGATCTTCGACGTTCGTCAGATTCTTGACAATTATCGTGACACCACGCCGATCGCGACGTTTTCGTCACTTGCCACTGGTGCGCTGTGATCTCGTTCCTGCTAGCATCGTTCTTTTTCACAACTCCAGAACCAGTCGAGATGCCGCGCGCGGAAGGCTGGCTGGTCCGGGAAGGCGGGAAGGTTCGTCTGGAGGACCGTTATCATACGGACGAGCTCTGGTATTCGCAGTCCGTCACCGGCTCCTGGTTTGACGGTGATAGTCGCCGGAGTTTCACGCTGGCTAGTCTGAACGTATTGCCGCCGGCGGTTGCGGGGATTGAGACGCGTAGGGATTATGAGGATTCGAAGGTTAAGCCGGATAAGCGCGATGATGAACAGCTCCGGCGGGGGCTGTCTGCGTTGCTGCAGTCTGAGATTCCTGAGAATTTCGTTCGTCCTCGGCAGAAGCTTAGGGGCATGAAGGACGTCCGTTATTATGAAGGCACGAATCTTCCCGCGATCGTCTGTGCGTTCCTGCCTGTGAGGTCGGATCACTGGTCCGTCGCCATCTGGGATCTGCCGGAAGGTGATGATTGTCGCGCGATGAAGGATCGTTTTGAGGACGAGTTCTGGAAAGAACTTGCGGAGCTGGAAACGGGTAATGAGGAACGGGAAATTGGGAATGGCGAGCGGAAGGGGAAGAAGGCGAAGCCGTCGGAGCGTGAGTTGTTGAAGCGGGATGCGGCGCATTCGGTGTCTGCCTATAAGCGGTGGCACGTTACGGCGGGCGAGGATTTCGTGATTCTGGATGATTTAAGGGATGCGCGGGTGTTTGTGAACTCGTTGACGAATGATTTGGCGGTCTGGCGAGGCAGATTCGCCGCGGCGCTGCCGACCGATGTCGACACGTCCGATGTGTTGTCCGTCGCCCGTATATACAGAAGTCGGTCGGACTTCCTGGCGGCGGCCGGCGAGGACATGCAGTGGGCGGCTGCATACTGGAGTCCATCGAGGCGCGAGTTGGTGGCGGCGTTGCCAGAAGACGGGGATCGTGCCGAGCTGCGACGAACGTTTCGTCACGAGGCGTTTCATCAGTATCTTTCCTATGCGACGGCGATGATTCCGGTATCGCCTTGGCTCAACGAGGGGTATGCGCAGTATTTCGAGGACGAGGGACGGGATACGTTCGACCTGCCCTTGACGGAGGAGCAGTGGGATGAGATGGAGCTGGCGTTGCCGCGGCTGTTGGCGATGGATTATTCGCAGTTCTATGCGGGGACGGACGTGCAACGACGGACAAATTATCGACTGGCATGGACTATCGCGTACTTTATGGAGCACGGTATGCGTGAAGTTCGACACGATCCTTTCAAGAATCTGAAGCGCGATTATTTCAAGGCGCTGAGCGAGACCAAGGATATGCGGGAAGCCGTCAGTCGGGCCTTTTCGTCAGAAGAGTCGTTGCGACTTTTCTGCAACGAGTGGAAGAGGTTCTGGAAAGTCGCTCATTGAAAAATCGCCACATGAAAGGCGATTTTTTGCTATAATACCATACTATGAAATTGAAAGAGTTACTGTTCGCGTCCGTTTTGGCCGCGACTGTCACTGGTGTAGCCGCGCCGGGCGTTGGGCATGGTCCCGACGCACGATATGCCACTGATGCGTTTCCGGGTTTCGATCTAGAGGAAGGAAATTTCAAGCCTTCGAAGAAGGAGCCGAGCTGGTTTTCGTTTATTTTCGGCCCGAAGATGGAGACGCCCGTTGCGCAATTCGCCTGGGCGGCGGAGCTGGAATCGAACGGTTCCATCTCTCGTGCTCGGCGTGCTTATGATGCGCTGGTTCGGGAGTGGCCGGCTGCTCCGGAGGCGTGCAAGGCGCAATTAAAGGTCGCCGAGTTGTACGTATCCGAGCTTGATTACGAGGAGGCGTTCAAGGAGTATCGTTATCTGCTAGATTTCTATTCGTCGCAGTGTGATTTTGCCATGGTTTCCGACGAGATGTACAAACTGGCGGAGATCATGCGGGAAGAGGGGAAGACGATTGTGTTCTTCAATTTTCGCAATACAACCGATGTCCGCCGTGCATACGAGTCGCTGGTGCTGCGTGCGCCTGGCGCCTCCTTCACGCCGAAGGCGATGTTGACAATTGCGGAATTGCGTGAAGACGAGGATCAGTTGTACGAGGCGGTAGCGGTGTACGAGAATCTTCGTAATCTCTATCCTGTCGGCGAGGAGTCGACGGAGGCTGCATACCGTGAAGCGCGTACGCGCATGAATATTGTTCGTCGGCACGAATACAATCGCAACCGGGTACGGGATACCGCGGCGTTCTTGCGGCAGACGCTCACTGGGGTAGTTTTGCCTGAGGGGCGGGTGGCGGAGTTGCATGAGTGGCTGCGCGAGACCGAGGCGATCCTGGAGGACGAGGCCTGGAATGCGGCGAAGTTCTATGATTCGAGGACGCGCACAAAGCGTAGTGCGATTAACGCCTATGGGGTGTTTCTCAAGGATTATCCTGAGGGGGCGCATGCAGCTGAGGCGCGAGCCCGTATTGACGAGCTTTCTAACGGAGGAGAATTGAAATGAAGCGGTTTCTGGCGGTGGCTTTACTGGTGTTATCAGTTTCCGGTTGCGCTTCATATACCTGGACGTCGTCCGTACCATCGAAGATGCGCTCGGTGCAGGTTCCAACCTTCCGTAACGAATCTTCGCTTACGGAGTCGGCGTCATTAGTGACCCGGCAGGTTCTTAGGGAGTTCCAGCGAGAGGGAACTTTCAGCCTGATGTCCGATGGTGCTGCGCTCGAGATCCAGGGAGCGGTGACGGAGGTGTCAACATACGGAGTGGAGACGAATTACCGCATCGGCTCACGGTATTACGGCGGGACGATGCGGATCGTCGCCATGGTGTCGGTTATCGACAAACTTAACGGGCGGATTCTGATTGACAACCGTGTTTATGTTGGAGAGGCGCCGTTTTCGTCTGGGCACGACAGTACGACGGCTCTTCGTGATGCAACCGCTCGTGCAGCCGACTTGCTTGCGCAGCATGTAGTTGATGACGTGCTCAAGATGGATTTCAATGCGAAAACGGAGAAGTGAATATGAATGACGTTCATGCGGTTATCGAGCTTAAGATCACGCCACAGCGTGACTGCGGTTTCGGAAAGCTTGCCGAGAGGGTGTCCAAGTTTGATCAGGTGGAAGCGTGTTTTTTGATGTCCGGCGCCTACGATCTGCTCGTCTTCGTCAAGGGAGACAGTCTTCAGGATGTGGCGCAATTCGTCGCGCAGGACCTGTCCACGATTGACGGGGTGGTTTCGACGGCGACCCATTTCATGCTTAAAACTTATAAGGCTAAGGGCGTTGCGGAGTCGCTTGGAGATGACCGCATCGCGATATCGTAAGGAGGGTCTATGGCAGTCGATTTGGCACAGAAGGCCCAGAACTTCACTAATCGCGGGCGTCAGGCTCTCGAGACTGGCAAGTATGATCTTGCCGTTGATATGCTGATGGAGGCGGTGTCTGCGGCTCCCGACGTCTTGGAGACGCGCAAGCTTCTCCGGGCGGCGCAGATAGCGAATTTCAAGCGTAATGGCAAGGTCGGTTTCGGGGCGAAGCTCGGTTATATGATGGCTCGCCAGAAGATCATGGGCCTTGTAAAGAAGGGGCGTGGCGCAGAGGCGATGTTGGAGGCTGAGAAGCTGCTTTCGCTCAATCCGCTCGACCCCGATAACATTGAGGCTGCGGTTAAGGCTGCGGAGGCTGCTGGGCGCGCCGATGCTGCGGCGCTGACGATTGAGGCGGCGTACGAGTGCTCGAATAATGACCCTTCGTTGTTGGAGCGTGTCGCCACCTATTATACGATGGCCAATCGCTGGGAGAAGGCGCGTGACGCCTATCTTAAACTTGCCGAGCTTAAGCCCGGCGACCAGCGTATCGTCCAACTTCTCAAGAACACCGAGGCTCGTGCGACGATGAACTCCGGGTGGGAGCAGACCGCTGGCAAGAAGGGCGGCTTCCAGAATTTGATCGCGAATAAGGAGCAGGCCGCCAAGCTTGATGCTGCGAACAAGGCCGTCGTCACCGGGGACGACGCGGAGTTGCTCATCAAGGAGAAGCTTGAGCAAATCGCGAAGGAGCCGAAGAACATGAACGCCCGTCGGGCGCTTGCGAGAATCTACACGCAGTCCAAGCGCTATGAGGAGGCGGTCGCTGCCCTTGAAGAGGCGATTCAGGTCAATGGCGCGATGGATCCTGAGCTTGACCGCATGCTCTCGCAGACTCGAATCCTTTACTATGATCAGGTCATTGATGCCTGGCGTGCCCAGGGAGACGAGGATACGGCTCAGCAGATCGAGGCCGAGAAGAACCAGTATGTTCTCGATGATCTTGCGCAACGTGTCGAACGTTATCCGAACGATCTACACCTGCGTTATCTTTTGGGCGTCCAGTACTACACTTACGAGTATTATGACGAAGCGCTTGAGCAGCTTCAGCATGCGCAGAAGTCTCCGAAGGACCGTCTGAGTTCGCTCTACTATCTCGCGATGTGCTTCCTTGCCAAGGGCCAGAACGATATGGCGGTGATGCAGCTCGAGACAGCGCGCGATGCGATTCCGACGATGGATGATCTGAAGAAGAAGGTGGTTTACCAGCTCGGTCGTTGCGCCGAGGATGCCGGAGAGCTTGACAAGGCGTACCAGTACTATAAAGATGTTTATTCCACCGATATCGGCTTCGAGGATCTCTCGGAGCGCATGATGTCCGTCTCCCAGAAACTCAAGGCCAAGTAACCGATGATATCCACAATTCTTCTCGCCGCGACCTGGATCTCCGGCGTTAACCCCGAGCTTCACACCTATAATCGCGAAGGCGAATGCGGAACTGGTGCGGTCGTGCCGTGGGCCGGCTCCCTCTGGGCGATCTCCTATGCTCCGCACATGCCGAACCGGTCGACGGACAAGCTTTACGAGATCAAGTCCGACTTCACCAAGGTCGTCCGCAAGGAGTCCATCGGCGGCACGCCCGCGAACCGGCTCATCCATGACGAGTCGAATCAGCTCTTCATCGGTCCGTATGCGATCGACGCCCAGGGCGGGGTCCGGGTGATGGACACGATCAATCCCGACGGCACGACCAATCTCTACGGACGGCTCACCGCCTCTGCTCGGCATCTCTTCGAGCCGGCGAAGAAGATCTACACGATGACGATGGAAGAAGGCGTATACGAGATCGACGTCGATACCCTCAAGGTCACCGAGCTCTTCCGCGACGGTAACATCCAGGGGTATGGCAAGCATGACGGCGTGCTGCTTCCAGGGTACCACGGCAAGGGCGGTTATTCCGGTCAGGGCCGGCTCGTCTACGCCAACAACGGCGAGTTCTCGCCGGCGGCGATGAAGGATCCCACGACCGAGGCCGGCGTGCTTGCGCAGTGGAACGGCAAGCCGGGCGCGGAGAATTGGCAGGTCGTGCTTCGCAATCAGTTCACCGACATCACCTCGAAGGGCGGCATCCATGGTGCGAAGGATCCGGCTAAGGATCCGCTGTGGGCGATCGGCTGGGACTACCGCAGTGTGATCCTGATGATTCTCGAGGATGGTGGCTGGCACAAGTACCGTCTTCCGAAGGGCTCCCATTCCTACGACGGAGCGCATGGTTGGAACACTGAATGGCCGCGAATCCGCGAGATCGGCGAGGGTGACGACTTCCTCATGACGATGCACGGGACCTTCTGGCATTTCCCCGCGACGATGAGCGTTGGAAATTCCGCCGGTATCCGTCCGCGCTCCAACTACCTCAAGATCGTCGGCGACTTCTGTCGCTGGGGCGACAAGGTGGTGCTCGGCTGCGATGATACGGCGGCGAACGAATTCCTCAACAAGCGCATGGCGAAGGGCAGGATGGGAGGCCCTGGGCAGTCCAACAGCTCGCTCTGGTTCCTTGATCCTTCCGCCTTCGACACGTTCGGCCCGGCCATCGGCCGCGGCGCGGTCTGGTACGAGGATGACGTGAAGGCCGGTCAGCTCTCTGACCCCTATCTGCTTGACGGTTACGAGAGTCGCACGCTTTACGTCGCTGGGGACCTCGACTTCGACGTCGAGGTGGACGAGAAGGGCGACGGCACGTGGGTGAAGACGGGTCTCAAGAAGCGTTCCGCGGGCATTTATGATCTCAAGTTCGTGAAGGGCGCGTGGATCCGTCTTGTCGCGAACAAGGACGCCGAGAAGGTGACGGCGTTCTTCAATTACGCGAACTTCGATCGTCGTGCGGTTGCGAAGGCGAAGACCGTCGAAAGCCGCGGCATCCTCCGTTCGGGGAAGGGTGATGAGAACATTCCGCTTGAATACGGCGTCGGCGATTCGCTTTACGTGATGCTCCCGGAGAACGGGGAACTCAGGCTGAAGAAGTCCGGCGACGCCGCGGAACTCGCTGATCTGCGCAAGAATTTTGCGATCGATCTGGCGGAGAAACTCGGCGACGAGTACGATGCCGCTTCCGCGGTCATCACTGATGACGACGGCAGGCGCTGGCGTTTCCCGTATGCGACGAAGGAGCCGCGGACCGGACGGCTCTGCCGCGAGTGCTGCACCGAGCGCGACCTCCTCAATCTCGCGGGCGTGATTTACGAGCTGCCGGCCGAGAACGCGGGCGGTTACGCGAAGATCCGCGCGGTCTCGACGCCGGGCGAGTGGATGTACGACTACTGCACGTGGCGCGGGCTCTTCATCATCTCCGGAATCGTCCCAGAAGGGGATTTCGGCAAGGTCGTGAAGTCCGACGACGGCAAGGCTCAGCTCTGGGTCGGCGTTGCCGACGACCTCTGGAAGTTCGGCAAGCCGACGGGTATTGGCGGCCCCTGGAAGGACACCGAGGTCAGGCAGGGCGTTCCGTCCGATCCTTATCTGATGACCGGTTTCGATGAGAAATTCCTTACCGTTTCGTCCGATAAGGGAGCTAACGTCACGATCGAGCTCGACATCACCGGTACTGGAACATGGATTCCGTTCCGTACATTCAAGAGTGCAGACCGCATCAACATTTCGAATATCCGCGCTTACTGGCTGCGTGCCGTCGCGGACCGTGATTGCAAAGCCACAGTTCAACTGGAGTACAAGTAATGAAAGCTAAACTGACTGTTACCGTCAACGAACAGACCAAGGCGTACGTGTTACCCGAGCAAGGCGTTAAGATCGGGCGCGATCCTGGGCAGTGCCAGTTGGCGCTGCAGGATCCGAACGTCTCCTCGCTTCATGCTTTCATCGCATGCCGTAAGGGACAGTGGGTGTTGCAGGATATGAATTCCACGAACGGCACGTTCGTGAATGGCGCGAAGATCTCGACCGTTGGGCTTAAGAATGGCGATCGTATTAAGTTCGGCACGACTGTTCAGGCGAAGATCGAGATCGAGGAGCCGAAGAAGGAGGTCGCGGTTCATAAGGAGGAGCCTAAGGCTCCGGCGCCCGAAGTCGCCAAGACTTATATCAAGGTTGATAATACCCCGCCGCCCGAGATGAGTGCGGACGATGTGGCGCTCATCAAGTTGCTCAATGAGAAGTTTCAGCTTGCCAAGGAGAACCTTTCGCAGGTGGTTATCGGTCAGATGGATGTGATCGAGCTTGTCCTCACTGCGATTTTTGCCCGTGGTCATGTGCTGTTGATGGGTGTCCCCGGGCTCGCAAAGACGCTCCTTATCTCCACGCTTTCCAAGGTGCTCGACCTTGAGTTTAAGCGCGTGCAGTTCACCCCCGACCTGATGCCTTCCGACATCACCGGTACTGACGTCCTTGAGGAGGACAAAGAGTCCGGAGGTCGTAAATTCCGCTTCGTCGAAGGCCCCGTGTTCACCAACATGTTGCTTGCCGACGAAATCAACCGTACGCCGCCGAAGACTCAGGCCGCGCTGCTTGAGGCGATGCAGGAACACCACATCACCGTCGGCTCCCACACCTACAACCTGCCCGAGCCGTTCTTCGTCATGGCGACCCAGAACCCGATCGAACAGGAAGGCACCTATCCGCTGCCGGAAGCGCAGATGGACCGCTTCCTTTTCAATATCATCGTCAAGTACCCCGGTGCAGAGGACGAGGAGACGATCATCCGGAACGTCACTTCCAATCATAAGGTCAAGCTCGAGAAGGTGCTCGACGGCGAAACGGTGATGAAGCTCCAGGACGTCGTCAAGCGCGTCCCCGTCGCCTCCCACGTCATCAAGTACGCGACGACCCTCGCGCGCATGTCGCGTCCAAAGGAGCCGGGCGTTCCAGAGTTCGTCAAGGAGCTCGTCGGCTGGGGAGCTGGCCCCCGTGCGGGCATCTCGCTCATAACCGCCGCGAAGGCGTGGGCAATTCTGCACGGACGTCATCATTGCACGATGAAGGATGTCGCCGCGATTGCGATGCCGGTGCTTCGTCACCGCGTGATCACCACTTTCGCCGCTGAAGCTGCGGGCGTGACATCCGACGATCTCGTGAACATGATGCTCAAGGAGCTCAAGCCCACTCTCGACCTGGAGATCTAAGTGGCTGCGAAGCAACCAGACTACATGAAGTGGCTGCCGCCGAAGACGACGGCCACGATCGCGCGGTGCGAGCTTTTCGGACGCACGATGAAGTCCGGATTCATCTCTGGTCGTCACCGTTCGCCGAAGAAGGGCAACTCAGTCGAGTTCGCCGAGCACCGCCAGTACATGCCGGGCGACGACCTTCGTACTCTTGACTGGAAGGTGTTGGGTAGGAAGGACCGTCTTTACATCCGTCAGTATGAAGAGGAGTCGAACCTCCGTGCCAATATCCTCGTTGACTGTTCTGGCTCAATGGCTTTCGCCGGAGATGTCGCTGCGGAGGTGGATGGCAAGCGGCTTTCAAAGTTTGATTATGCGCGCTATCTTGCGGCAGGTCTTACCTACATGCTGGCTGGGCAGCAAGACGGCGTTGGTCTTGTTACCTTCGATACGAAGATCCGCGAGTATCTCCCGGCGAAGTCGTCCGCGAGTCAGACACGCCGTATTCTTGAAACGCTAGACAAGACGAAGCCTGGGGCCGAGACCGATCCCGCGCCTATCTGCGATGAGATTGCGGAGCGGATCCCTTCCCGCGGACTTATTATCCTGATTTCAGACCTCTTCACTGAGGATATTGACCGGTTGCTCAAGGCTCTGCACCACTTCCACTACCGTAAGCACGAGATGATTGTGCTGCATGTGATGGCTGATGAGGAGCTTAGTTTCAATTATGACGGTCACATTCATTTTAAGAATCTCGAAGGGGCGGAAGAGTTGTTGCTGGATGCTAAGTCCATCCGTGCTAGCTACCTTGAGCAGGTGAACAATTTCCTTAAGAAGACTGTGGACGGAATTCGTAAGACTGGTGCCGATTACGTGCCGATGAACACCAAGGTTCCGTTTGACAAGGCGATTGTCGAATATCTCGCGCGCAGGCGCTCGGGAGGCAGGTAAGCTATGCAGTTCATCAATATCTTCATGCTTGTCGGACTCGCGTCAGTCGCGATTCCGATTATCATCCAGATCCTGAACCGCAAGAACTCTCGCCGGATTGAGTGGGGTGCGTGGATCTTTCTTGACAAGACGATGAAGAAGCGTAAGAAGAAGGTGCTGCTCGAGGATATTCTCCTTATGGCGTGCCGCTGTCTTGCGTGCGGGCTCCTCGCGCTTGCGTTTGCGCGTCCGTTTGTCCGTCCCGATTCGCCTGTGCCGTGGGCGGTGACGATGCCGGTACTCCTACTCGCGATGACGATGTTCGGCATTTCCTTCGCGCTCTGGCGTTATCCCAAGCAGCGCCGGATCATGTTCTGGGGTGGCATATTCCTCTTTGCGCTGTCGATTTCCACAATTGTCTTCGAGCGTTGGCTTAATCTCAAGCGTTTCGGGCTTGGAGCTACCAAGGACGTGGTTCTTATCGTCGATGGTTCATCGTCGATGTCCATTGTCCATGATGGTAAGACCAACTTCGAAAGGGCGATTGAGGAAACGAAGAAGTACGTTGAACTCGCTCCGCGCAACACCGCGTTCGCGGTTATCATCGGCGGGCCGGTCCCGCAGGTTCTGAACCCAGTTCCTGTGGCGGACAAGCGCGTAATCATGAATGCCTTGGACCGTCTTTATCTCGCGGACGGCACCATGCAGATCGCGGCGAACCTTACGGCTGCAGCAGTCACGCTCGCGGCAGGCAAGAACGCGGTTAAACAGATCGTGATCGTTGGCGACGGACAGACCGTAGGCTGGCCGCTTGGCGAGAAAGATCGCTGGATAACGTTGCAGCGCGTGTTCGCCTCGTTAAAGATCCAACCGATCATTACCTGGCGCACGTTGCCGTTGCCAACTTCGATCCGTAACCTTGCGGTCGAGTCGGTGCGTCCTTCACGCGCGGTGATCGGGACGGATCGTGAAGTTCGCCTTGACGTCACACTTGTCAATGCCGGTACTGAGGCGGTTACTCCGAAGGGCCTTACGCTTACCGCTGAAGGCAAGACCTACGAGGCTCATGACATTCATCAGCTTGAGCCTGGCGAATCGCAGACGTTCTCCTTCGATCATCGTTTCCGTCATAGCGGAGGACAGTTGGTTACGGCGAAAGTCGACTGTGGTGACGATTTGCCGAACGACGACAGGTACAATTTTGCACTGCCGGTCTCTGGGGTTATGAAGACGTTGATACTTGACGGAGGGTCGGGCAGCCGCATGGATCGTTCGGCTACTTACGTGTCGTTGGCGCTGCGCCCGGAATTCCAGCAGGCGGATCTGTCTGGCGCGAGCGGCAGGCAGTACTTAATCGAAACGGATACGAAGCCGATTTCCGATGTCGCCGAGCAGGTATCATTTAACGGATGTTCGTCCGTGATTCTCGCGGGCGTGCGTAAGCTTTCCGATAAGAACAAGCAAGCCCTTGAGGCGTTCGTTGCCGCCGGAGGCGGACTTCTGGTGTTGCCGTCTGTGGCCGCCGACGTCGCCGATTTAAATTCGTGGAAAGGCCTCGGTTATCCGTTCCTTCCGGCACCGCTTGAGAAGCTTCGTCCTAATAAAGCGGTATTTGACACCTCGTCTTTCAGTGACATGCTTGCGCGATTCAAGACTGGAACCGATCTCGCCACGGTGTTGCCTGAGCGAATCTTCGGCTTCGGCGAGTGGAGTTCCAACGCAGTCTGTGTCGCGAAGCTTGAAGACGGGTCGCCGTTCATCCTGCAGCGCAGTTACGGGCGCGGCACGGTGATGATCGCCGCGACCGATTTCACGCCGTCGTCCGGATTCGTCACCAAACGCGGCTTCCTTCCGGCGATGCACGAGCTTGCCTATTCGCTTGCCCAGCCGTCGGCGGTTCAGCTTGATGTGCGTCCGGCCGAGGGTCTGACGTTGCTTATCGCTTCCGGTTCTCAGGGTGGTTCGGCGTCGGCGGAGAACGGGTTATTCGGTTTTTATTATCCCGAGCGTAACTTCAAAGGCAAGCCGGTGACTCGTGTCGACCAGGGTTGCCGTTATCGTTTCGACGGTTCGCCTTTCCCAAACACAAGTTTCCCCGCTGATAATTTCTCAGTCTGCTGGCGAGGAGTCGTGATTCCTCCTGAAACCAAGAAATACAAGATTGGCTTTAGTGCCGATGATCGGGCTAAGGTCACGGTCGCGCGTCGGAAGCTCAACCCCTGGGGGACGGAAATTGAGCTTGAGGGGGGAAAGGCCTATTCGATTGACGTGCGCTTCGAAGAAGATGGTGGTCGCGCGGAGTTCACCCTCTGGTGGATGGTCGGCAATACCAAGCGTGAGGATTTGTCGCGGTATGTGCGTACGCGAGCTCCAGGAGTCCCTGGTGCCGGTGAGCCGGTTGAGGTTACTGATCCGCATGGCGAGGTATTCTATGCCGAAATATTCCCGGCGGACGAAGGACTTTTCCTTCGCGTTCAGAAGAGCATCGTGCCAGGAGTATACCGCGTCGGCGGTCTTCCCGACCAATATCGTGATGCTCTTGCCGGCGTGATGACCAAGGATGATGGTGAGATCGTGTTCTCGGTTTCGGCGGGCGTCGAGGAGTCGACCTTGACGGCGATCACGCAGGAGGAGCTTTCCAAGATTTCCGACTACGTGCAGATCACTCAGGCTATTAAGGATGAGGATGTGATCAAGGCGATCGCGGGTGAGAGCTTCGGAAAGGAAGTGTGGCGCATGCTTGCCATCTTCGCATTCCTGTTCCTTGTCGCCGAGCCGTTCATTGCGCGTTGGATCGCGAAGAACCGCCGCACCGGCGATATTATCGATACGGAGGAGTCATGGATCAAAATGTAGTCCGTACCGACCTGTTGCCAGAGACGATGCAGCTATGGATCATTGCGGTTCTCGCGGTGTTCGGTATCGGGGCGTGGGTCTGCTGTCATTGGGCGGTCAAACGTTATCTTACCAATAAGTTCAACGTCTGGTATCGTGCGCTTTTTTCAATTCCGCTCGGCACGATCGCCTCGTGGCTTGTGCTCCAGACGCTCGGGCGTATGATGTTTCTGGCCACGCACTGGTCGTTGTTCTTCGGTTCGATTCTTTCGGCTTTTTCGATTGAGGCGGTTAGCGCCTTTTACGCGCATGAATGCGCGCGCGTTCCTCCCAGAATCGCGAAGATTCTTGTTGCTTGTCGCATGGCTGCGGTGGCGATCGTGTTGCTCGTCTTGATGCAGCCGGTGATTATCTCCGACCGCGATCGTGAGGTCAAGCAGCGTGTTGTGATTCTCATTGATGATTCCGCGTCCATGCATTTCAGCGACAGGCAGTTGACGGACGACGAGAAGAAAGATATCACTGAAGCACTCGGATTGAATGCTTTCCCCAAGAACGGGATGACCCGCGCCGAAATGGTGCGTCAGCTCCTCCATAGGGGTGGTGAGAACGCGTTCCTCAAGAAGATTCGGGAGAATTTTCATGTCGATATCTTTCGCTTCGGTAACGGCATTCGTCGCAAGGAACAGGTCGATGACGAGGAACTGCTTTCCGCTTCAGAGAAGATGTTCAGGTCCGTAACCGACCTTGCCAAGGCCCTCGAGCTTGTCGTCAAGAACGTACCTGCGGAGGAGATCACTGCTATCCTCATTTTCACCGACGGACGGCATAACGGCGACGCTGGCGTTGAATCCATCGCCCGTCGTCTTGGCGGCTATGGTATTAAAGTGAGTTCGGTGGTTGTTGGTGGTTCGATTAAGCCGTTCGATATCGCCATCTCCTCGGTGGACGCGCGCGAGTCGGTGTTTCTCGGTGATAAGATTCGTTTTTCGGTCACCGTTTCCGCGACGGGAGCTAATGGAAAGAAGGGGCGTATCGCCTTCAAGAACGAGAAGGGCGACCAGCTTGACGAGCAGGATTTTACGATTGAAGGTAACGAATGGGCGAAGGAGTTCCGGTTCGTCGACCTGCCGAAGGAGCAAGGAGTTTATCAGTATTCATTCGATATCAAGCCAGTGGCAGGAGAACTCTTCGATGACAATAACTCCCGAGAGATGGATGTCGCAGTCTCAGACGACCGTACCAACGTCCTGCTTGTTGATGGCCGTCCGCGGTGGGAGTACCGTTATCTGCGCAACCTTTTTTACGGACGCGATAAGTCGGTGCATCTGCAGGACTGGATTGTCCACCCGGACATGGTATTCGGCGTTCCTGTCAAGATTCGCGAACCCGCTTCGGCCTCTCGTCCTTTCGGCGATTCCGAAGCCGGCGAGTGGCCGGTGCAGGATAACGACTGGCGTCAGTTCGATGTCATTATCATTGGAGATGTGGACGAGAGTGTCTTCACGGATGAGGCTATTCAGCAGCTTAAGTACAATGTGGAGGAGCGAGGAACGCTATTGGTGTTCATCGCGGGATCTGAATACATGCCGATGACCTATAAGAATCCTGCCTTGCGCGATCTCATGCCGATCGAGTACACTCCGGACGGACAGAGCCACCGTGTCGCGCCAGAAAACGATTTCGTCTTCCAGCTGACTGCGGCGGGTCGTGGACATCCGGTAATGAGTCAGTCGTCTTCAAGTGCTGAGAACGAAGAGATCTGGCAGAATATTCCTGATTTCCATTGGCGTCTGCCGATCCAAGGTGTGAAGCCTGGTGCCGATGTTCTGGCGTATGCGAAGCCTCGTGGCGAAGACGGCAAGGTCAGTCAGCTGGCCGCGCAAGCCGAGACTATTGCAGCCTCTATCGAAGATGATCCGGAAGCGGCGCTCAAGCGGCTCGAGGAGATGCGTTCGGAGCAGGCGCGTCACGCGCTCGTCGTCTCGCAGATGAAGGGTAAGGGACGCGTCCTCATGCTTACGACGGATAACATGTGGCGGCTTCGTTCGAAGGCTGGCGACCAGCTGCATCACCGCTTCTGGGGTCAGGTTATGCGATGGGGCGCGGGTGAGAAGCTGCGTACTGGCAACCATTACGTGCGTATCGGCACCGATCAGTTGCGCTATGGCGCGGGTGAACCGATCAAGGCGTTCGCGAGGTTTCTCGACGACAAACATAACGGCTTGAATGACCTTAAGCCAAAGATTATGCTCATTCCGCCTGAGGCTAGCAGCGGTCGTACATACTCCTTGCGACTCCGCCCTGATTCAAACGGCTTTTACGAGTGCGACCTGCCTGGTTGCGCCAAACCGGGAGTTTATCGTTTGCGGCTTGAGTGCCCTGCGGCCAATGAACGTCTCGGCCGGCGTATGCCGCCGGCGCTTGAGACTTCGTTCGTGGTCGTTACCACCAAACGTCCCGCCGAAGAGGTTGACATCACCTCGACCCGCAACCAGGTCGAGCGGATCGCGGCTTCGACGGGAGGAAAAGTGTTGAAGCCGACGGACTACATAAAACTCTCCTCCGATCTCGGCGGCGGATCGAAGACGCTCTCGGATCGTGTTGAATACCAGCTGTGGTCCACGCCTCCGCTCTTCATCCTGGTTATCCTGTTGGTCACCGCAGAGTGGGTGTTGCGTAAACGTTCTAACCTTTCCTGATTCGAAAAGCCATGTATGATACCAAGAAGATACCTCCGGCGGTAGCGAAGATTCTGAAAGCGAGTCTTTCGCGCATTCGACACATTATCTTGTTTCGCGGCATCTGTGCTACACTCGCCGTTTTTATCGCATCTGTTCTCGCGATCATGGCGATTGATGCGATGGTCACGATCTACTCAAACTGGGTCCGTTGGATGCTCTGGTGCGGTGTTGTCTCAGGTACTGGTTCAGTAGCCTGGTTCGCGCTTATTAAGCCGCTACGTCGCAAGATCTCGCTTTCTGATGTCGCACTCTTGATAGAGCGTAATCATCCTGAGCTGGAGGAGCGTCTGTCGACGGTCGTGGAGCTTGCGGAAGAGGGGCGGGGGGGCGAGGTGTGGTCCAAGGAACTTGTCAATGAGATCACCAAGCGCGCGATTACGGACGCTACCAAGGTCTCGCCGAAGAAGGAGTTCACCTCGCGTACGATCAAGCCCCGGTTCATCGTCGCCGCCGCCGCGGTGTTGGTCCTGCTCGGGCTCTTCGCGGCGTTTCCGACTGCTACCGCGCGACTCGTCGCGCGTGCGCTGATGCCAGCCGCCGAGGTCGACAACATCTACGCCTCGTCCCTGAAGGTTGCTCCCGGCGACCAGGTGCTGCTCGCCGGCAGCTCCTTCAAGGTGTCGCTTGCGGTCAACGGCGGCTTCCCGTCCAAGGCGTTCGTCCGCACTTCGGTGAACGGCAGGAGCGAGGCGGTCGAGCGCATGGTCCGCATGACCGAAGAGGAGGCGAAGGGTCCAATCTTCTACGAGTTCGACTATCCTTCGGTTCACGAGAGTTTCACTTATCGCGTCAACTGTGGCAGCGCCCTCACCAAGGCGTACAGCGTGAAGGTGGTCCCGACCCCGACGTTCGTCGACCGGAAGATCCGCATCGAGCATCCTGCGTATACGGAGCGCAACCCGACCGAATACACCAACTCCGCCGAGGTCGTCGCCGTTCCTGGATCGAGGGTAGTGATTTCGTTTAGAAAACCGCGCGAGGACATCACTGGTTACATTAAGATCCCCGGCGACTGCATCCTCGAGGCGGAGCCCGTCGGTGAGAACGGGCTTGCCTTCGCCTTCGATGTCGGCAAGGATATGGACGGCATGTGGTCTGCGATGGCGCAGGATTCCAACGGCTTCTCGAATCAGGTCGTCTCCTCCGCGGTCACGGTTGCGAAGGACACTCCGCCCTCGGTCGAGCTTACTGTGCCGGAAACGGCCGAGATCAAGCTACCGCGTTCGGGAGTCCTGCCGGTGGAGTTCAAGGCCAAGGACGACTTCAAGGTCGCAAAGGCGGTGCTTGAGATCGCGGTCGGCACTGCCGACTACAAGGATCTGCGCGAGTTCGAGCTGTCGCAGGGACAGGACGGATACGTCGTCGGCTCCGAGATGGTGTCGATCCTCGCGCTCGGTTCGCGCCTCGGCAAGTCTGCCGCATTCCAGGTGCGCGTGCGGGTCGAAGACAACCTTCCCGAGGAACTCGGTGGACCAGGCGTCACGCGCTCCTCGTCCGTCCTCGTCGAACTTCAGACCAAGGGGCAGAACGGCAGCGACGGCGGCAAATCGCTCGGCCGGCAGGAGCTGCAGAAGCAGATCGAGGAGACCAAGAAGGAGTCGGAGGACATCCGCAGGACGCTTGAGACCGCGATGCGGCACATGGAGAACGCCAGGAACGGATACCGTCATACGAACAATCCCTGGAATCTGAACGACGCTAAGAAGAACCACGATCTCTGCAAGACCCATATCAGCAACGCGGAAGGCCTTTTCGCTGATTTCATCCAGAACCTGCTCGACACCAGACTGTCCACGGGCGCGGAGATCCTCCGCCCGGTGATGGACCGGCATCTCGTCCCCGTCCGCCAGGAGGTGGAGGATATCTACCTCGTCGACATCTCCTCTCGGTATGGCCCTGCGTGCAAGTGCTACGATCATTTCAAGGAACTCATGAAGGCGTATGACGAGGCGCTCAAGAAATACCAGATTCTCACCAAGACCGCTGAGGACATGCAGAAGCTGGAAGACCTCAAGGAGCAGCAGGAGGCGTTGGCTGAAGCTGCTGAGAAGGGCGAGATGAGTCCGCAGGAGCTTGGCGACGCCGAGAAGCAGCTGATGGACGAGATGCAGAGGGAGCTGCAGGACGACATGCAGCGTTCGCTTGACAAGGAGATCGAGAAGGCGGAGAAGATCGCCAAGCGGATGGACGAACTCGCACAGAAGCAGAAGGATATCAAGGAGAAGATGTCCGGCGACGAACAGAAGAACTCCGAAAACCAGCTCGCCCGCGAACTCGAGAACCTGGTGCGTGAGACCGACAAGCTGCTCCAGGACGTCGAGAAGCAGACCGGGATCCCGGAACTGGACGAAAGTAGGACGGCGGAACCGCTTGAAAGCACCAAATGGAGTCAGGAGGATGCGACCGACAGCGCCAAGGATGCGGCGAAGAACCTCGGAGAACAGAAGAACGAGGAAGCCAAGGCCAACATGGATGAAGTTTCGGAGGCGCTCAGCCAGGCCAAGGAGCAGCTGACCGAAGCCCAGAACCGTATGAAGCAGGCCAACGAGCGCTTCGCCAACGAGGCGAAGGAGATGCAGGAGCTGATGAACAAGATTAACGAGGCCATGCAGGCGGCGATGGAGGCGGCGAAGGCCGAGCTCGGCAATCAGCAGATGTCGCAGGAGCAGATGGAGCAGATGGCTCAGCAGGCGGCAGAACAGATGGCGGGTCAGGAGAAGATGTCTCCCGAACAGAGGAAAGCGATGCTCGAGGCGATGAAGGAGAGTCTGGCGAACATGACTCCCGAGCAGGCGAAAGCGATGGCCGACGCGATGAAGGAGTCCATGAAGCAGGCGATGGAGCAGATGAAGCAGGAGTTCGGTAAGCTCTCGCCGGAAGAGCTCAAGGCGAAACTCGGCGAAATCGCAAAGCAGGCCGCGCAGGAGATGCAGCAGCAACAACAGCAGTCGCAGTCGCAGCAGCCGCAGTCGCCGGAGATGCAGCAGATGCAGCAGAAGTTCGAGTCCGCGGCCGAGATGATGAAGCAGCAGATGCAGCAGATGATGCAGCAGCAGAATATGCCCCAAGAGCAATTCCAGCAACAGCAGATGCAGCAGCCGCAAAACCCGATGCAGCAGCAGATGCAGCAAATGCAGCAGAATCAGCAGAATCAGCAACAGCAGCAGGACCAGCAACAGCAGCAACAGGAGCAACAGCAGAGCAGTCAGAGCCAGCAGGAGAACCAGCAGCATCAGCAGTCTCAGAGTCAGACCAGTAATGTTCGCGAGGCTCTCGGTGAGGATGACGGCGTGGACTGGTTCCGCATGAAATCTTCTTCCTCTTCCGGTGCCGAAGCTGATCCTATGGATGATGTTCCGAGCGAATACCGCGGATTGGTCCGTGACTATTTCAAGGCTCTCAATCAAGGAGGCAAAAAATGATGAATAAGCGTCTGACATTGGTGCTTTCACTAGCCGTTCTTCATTCTTTACTCTTTACGCTTCGGGCCGCGCCAAAGGAAGATGAAGTTGATATGGCGATTGAGCGTGGGCTCACCTATCTCCTCAACGTCCAGAAGCCGGACGGAAGTTTCCCGGGAGAGTGCCCCTGTGCGATGCCGGCACTTGCGGGCATGGCTTGTCTCGCCAAGGGACACGTTCCGGGAGACAAGAAGTACGGGCAGCTTATTGAACGTTCGCTGGACTTCATTCTCTCGCATCACGACGAGACCGGATATTTCGGTAAGCAGGGTGGAGGCAAGATGTATTCCCACGCGATCTCGACGTTGTTTCTTACTGAGGTCTCTGGCATGGTCTCGAAGGAGCGCCAGGCGCAGATTGATGAGTGGCTTCCCAAGGCGCTTAAGGTGATCATTGATGCTCAGCGCGTAAAGAAGAACGGCTATAATGTCGGCGGCTGGCGTTATGAGCCTAATTCGTCCGACTCCGACCTCTCATGCTCAGGCTGGAACCTGATGGCGCTCCGGTCTGCTCGTCTTAATGGCGCCCAGATTCCCGATATCGTCATCAAGCGCGCCGTCAAGTACATGCACGCGCATCACAACAAGAAGGACGGCAATTTCTGCTATCAGGGCAGCAACGGCAGCAACGGCGTCACGCTTTCCGGCGCTGGCATTCTCTGTCTTGAGCTCTGCGGCAGCCATGAGGATCCGGATTCGCTCGATGCCGCCAAGTATCTGGTGGGCGTCTACAAGGAGAAGATGCCGGAACAGGGCTTCATGTATTACGGCGTGTATTACGCCGCGCAGGGGCTCTTCCAGCTCGGTGGTCAGTACTGGAAGGATTACGAGGATTGGATGTATTCTACCTACTTGCCGCGACAGCGGGAGGATGGCTCCTGGCCGCCTCATCACAACGAGCGTTCACAGGTGTACTGCACGGCGATGACCATACTGGCATTCTCCGTCCCCTATCGCCAGCTCCCCGTGTATCAGCGTGACGAAACCGTCGACGAATGAACCGCTGACAGTTGGGCGGTTGAGAGTTGGGAGTTGAGAAGTTGAGATTCCCGATTGCAATCTTGATTTCGCTGGCGGTCCATCTGTTGATCGGACTTGCCATCTGGGGGTATATGGAATATGCTCCTTCACCTGATGTTCTTGCGACCCTCGATCTTTCCAGCGTCGAACTGTCCTTTGCGGAGGAAGAAGACGATTCCGCGGCGATTCTGCCGCAGCCGTCGGTTTCGACTCCTTCGCAAACGGAACCAGAAAGACCTCCGGTGCCTAAGATCGCGGAAACGCCCGAGCCGTTACTGTCTATTCCCGATGCGGTCGAAATCCCTAAGCCCGTTGAAAAGCCGACCCTCCCGGCATTCCGCGCCCCGCACCCTGCACCTGTCACTCCAGCACCCGTCCAGGCCCGCGTCGATGCGCCTCCGCGTCCGAAGCGTGCGATTAGACCGGACTATCCGAAGGGCTCGCGCCAGCGAGGCGAGCAGGGCGATGTTGTTGTTGAGATGATGGTGAATCCGCAAGGCGAGGTCGATGAGGCGACGGTAGTGTCTTCGAGCGGATTCGTGGAGCTTGACGAAGCCGCGCTCCGCGCGGTCCGTTTCGCGAAGTTCACGCCAGCAAGATCCAGTGGCGAGACCGTCGCCTCCATTGCCCGCATTACCCTGGCCTTTAAGCTTAAGTGAGCCCTGACGAACTGGTCTTGTGATATGGACCGCCGCGCATTGTTTTGTGGTATAATGAGGGCATGAATAATGCGGTAGTATATGTGCTCGGGGCGGTGGCGCTCGGCGTCATTGGACTGTTTGTCTTCGTATGGCGGAAAATGGCGGGTGACATGGAGTCTCTTCGGACTGATCTGATGGAGGCGCAGAAACAACTGGAAATCGAACGTGCGCTGCGCCAGCAAGAGTTCGTTGAGGGTGAGGAGCGTGCCAAAGAGCGCGAGGCGTCCCTTAAGGAACTGATGAGCGCTACCGTCTCCGGTGCTATTGAGAAGTTTAAGACCGCTTCTGGTGAACAGCTCAGGTCTAATGGCGCGGAGTTCGCCGAGTTCTCGAAGAAGAGCCTTGCCGATATCCTGGATCCGCTGAAGCAGCGCATCAGGGAGTACGACGAACGGGCTGACAAGGTTCATCAGGGCAATACTACGCTCGGTGCGGAGCTAAAGGGCTACGTGCGGACGATTATGGACTCCGCGACGAAGATCCAGAGCGAGACGACAGGATTCCGTAACGACCTTAAGTTCAACAACAAGTTCCAGGGAGACTTCGGCGAAGCTCGCCTTGAGCTGGTGCTGGATCGTTGTGGTTTCGTCAAGGGCGAGGACTATGTGATGCAGAGCGGCAGCGATGATAAGATTCCCGACTGCCAGCTTTTTGACCACCTGACGAAGAAGGTGATCGTAATCGATTCGAAGATGTCGTGGAAGAATTATGTCGAAGGGTTCGCTTCCGAAAATCCGGAAGCGCGTGCCAAGGCGCTGGATGAACATGTCAAAAGCGTCCGTAAACAGATCGACAACCTCGCCGGTAAGCGGTATCCCGAGAAGAAGCTTGACAAGGAAGGCTATTCCTACGCACCGTTCACGATTATGTTTATTCCTAGCGACGGGGCGTTGGTCACGGCGCTCGAGAAGGACTGCACGCTGCTGCAGTACGCGTCCGAAAGAAACGTCTATATCACCTCTCCGCTCAACTTGTTCAACCTCCTGAAGTTGTTGAAGACATGCCTCGGTAACTTTGATTTCGCCGAGAATTTGAAGGACATCGCGAACGAGGCTAGGAATGTCGTCGACAGGATTGATTCGTTGTTTTCGGAATTCGAGGACCTCGGAACGAACTTGACGAAGGCGCGATCGGCCTATGACAAGGTCTTGAAACGGTTGACCGACGGCTCGCCAGATAACAAGAGCAGTGTTCTGAAGTCCGCGAACAAGATGATTGCCCTTAGCGTTAAGCACGATAAGTTGAAATCTAAGACGATGACCTCGGTGAACCCGGAGCTGATTGGCGGCGTTTAACCGGGTTGTATGAATATAATCGCGCTTTTTGCCGCCGTGGCGGTGGTCTCGACGAATAACGTTGCGGACCTCGGAACGGTATTGGTCGAAGGAAGTGCGCTTTCGAAGTATCGCCCCGAAAAGGTTGAAGGCGGGACCTTTACCAGCGAGGCGCCGGAAAACCTTCCGTGTGTCGTCGACACGTTGACCGAAGATTTCATCCGCGAGAAGAATCCTACTGACCTTAATGATCTCCTTCGTTGGATTCCCGGTGTTGAGACCGGCGGCACTTCGCTACTGGTTCGTCAGCCCGGACTCTTCTCTGTGCGCGGTATGGGCGGTACCGAACCGGCGTTGGATGGTGTGATTCCAGTGGGACGCGGCGCGGGGCTCTTCTTGGATCCGGCGATGATGGAGCGCGTCGAGGTGGTGAAGGGTCCGATGGCTTCCCTCACCGGCGGCGCTGGCGCCCAACAGAACAACAACGGCGCGGGCGGTTCGATTAACATGTACCTGAAGGGCGCGCATCTTCGTGATAGTGAACGGCTGTTCTCGGAGCAGACCTCGGTGGGACGAAACACCTGGCGACAGCGCGCGATGGTCGACGCGAACAAGGTGATCGTGGACGACAAGTTTGCGATCCGGCTCCCCGCGGCGTTCGACATCTATTCGCCCGCATACGCGAACTGCGGCGAGCAAGATGGGGCGCGTCCGCGCGAACAGTACACCGTCGCTCCGTCGTTCGTCTGGAAACCATCCGATAAGGTCTCCTTCGGAGTCAAGACGTTGTTCGTTTCGTCCGATTCCCCTTCGTATATTGGTATCCCGATGTGGAACGGCAGGCCCGCCGGCGGTTTCAGCTGGCATGAGTCGTCCTGCCGTAAGGACGACCGTTCGAAGTATATGGGGATGATGGTCAATCCCTGGCTAGACTGGCAGGTGACGGACGACTGGCTGCTGAAGTTTGGCGGTGCTTTCATTTATTCGCACATGGAGCAGTCGAGTCGCGAACCCTATACTGGAACGGGCGCAGAGCTGACGGAATTCCTTAGGACAGGACTTTGGTCATCTGGCAACAAGTATCAGGTGACAAATTTCTCTGAAAGTAGGCTGTTTCAGAAGAGCTTTAATCTTTATGTTCGTTCCGTTTACACGAAGGAAGATCTTCCTTGGGGACTCGGGAACACTTTTCTCGTACAGCCGGATTACTATTACCGTGATTCATCTGGATCGTTCGGCATTCCGACATCACGTTATGGGGTTTCGTTTCAGGATTCAGTTAGATGGAAGTGGGTCTCGCTGCTTGCCGGAGTCCGCTACGACCATTTTGAGGAAAGCAGTGGTTTAGGTAAGGTTACGATAAATCATATCGGCAGGTATGTGAATTTCCCGTCCGCTGCAGTTGACGCTTGGTCCCCACGCGTTGGACTTACGGTGAAGCCGTTGGACTGGCTTGTCTTTTTCGCAAACTGTTCCGAAACTGTGACGCCGACGCTTGGGTACTATACGGTAGATGGACGGCGTCCCGAAGATCCATGGACGGCTATGCAGTATGAAGGCGGATTCCGGGTGTGTCCGGTTGAGGCGCTATGGCTCTCCGCGTCATATTACCACATCGATCAGAAGAATATGCCGCGGATGGAGAGCGATTACACGGCCTACTACTTTGACGGACACAATTCGTCCGAGGGTGTGGAGCTTTCGCTGGCGGGTGACATCACCAAGAACTGGACAGTCATGGCTATGTATAATTATAATTTTTACGAGGATCACACCAAGACAGGCAAGGCGCGTGAATTCGCCCGCACTCCACGCAACGTCATTTCGCTTAATACGTCGTATCGCCTTCATGGCTGGGAATGGGTCGAAGATGTTGTCGTCAGCTTGGGCTATCGTTATAAGTCTATGGCGTACGGCTGTATGCGCGGAACCTATCAGCATGAGGAGTTTCATTGGAACGCGAGTCATGTCTTCGATGTAAACGTGACGATCCCTTTCTTGAAGTTCGGCGGACCTGAAGGCTGGTATCTCACGCTCGGTATCCGCAATCTCTTCAATGAGAACTACATCGACACCTCCCGTCACTGGTACGAGTGCTTCGTTGGCGATCCCCGCACCTTCGAGATCGGCATCCGTGGAAAATTCTGATATAATACCAATATGAATAGCTTCTTGAAATCTTTGATTATCTTACATTCTTCGCTTCTCGTTCTTCATTCTTCATTCGCATCGATTGAGGATTCCCTTGCTCGTGGTGCTGATTACCTACTTTCGAAGCAGAATGAGGAGGGCTATTGGAGCGACAGGCAGATGCCCGCGCTCACCGCGCTACCGGTCTGGGCGTTGACGGGAGGTGAAAAGGGAGCAGTGAGCAATGATCAGCTGCGGACGGCGATTAAGAAGGGCGTTGACTACGTGCTTTCGACTCAGCGTCCGGACGGCGGATTCTACGTGCCGAAACCCGGGCGCGGCGGGTCTGGCCTCGGCAACTATAATACGTCCGTTTGCCTTTCCGCGCTTTTCGACACCGGCATCGCGCCTACAGATGCGATGCTGAAGGCGCGCGAATACATCGCGTCCTCCCAGCTCGTTGGTGATGATACGATGGCGGGAGGTTTCGGCTATGACAGAATTTCGCGTCGTCGTTACGCCGATCTTTCCAATACCAGTTACGCGCTTTCTGCGATGGCGAAGACTGCATCGCTCGAAGAGCATCGTACGACGGGTAAAAAGGTGGATCTGGATTGGGACAAGGCGATTGCGTTCGTCGATAATCTCATAAAGAAGGAGGGGCCGGACGCAGGTGGCGCCGCTTATAACGACCGCACTCCGCAGGCCGGTAGCGAGACCAATTCGGCCGGCAAGGTCGCGCTTCGCGCCTACGGGTCGATGACTTACGCGGCGGTGCTTTCGATGTGCGCGGCAAGGCTCGACCGCGGCGATCCGCGCGTTAGGCAGTCGCTTGAATACATGACCAAGAACTGGTCCGTGGACGAAAACCCCGGCATGGGCAATCAGGGGCTCTACTATTTCTATGACATCATGGCCCGTGCGCTTTCCGCCGCCGGTGTGGACAAGGTTGGCGAACACGAGTGGAAGAAGGAGCTCTCGGCGAAGATGATTTCGCTTCAGAAGGCGGATGGCTCATGGAGCAATGACAACAACCGGTTCTGGGAGGCCGATCCAGTTCTCTGCACCAGCTTCGCGATGCTGGTTCTGGAGCTCTGCCGGTAACAGGGGTTAAACATGAAAGCGTTAAAGGCATCTGGTGTTGGTTATAAGTACGGTGAACAGGAGGTTCTGAAGGACTTCGAGCTCGAACTCGATGCCGGCGATTTCGTCGCGCTGATGGGTCCGTCGGGGAGCGGCAAGTCCACGTTCCTCCATCTCGCCGCCGGACTTCTCCAGTGCCAGTCCGGCGTAATTGAGATCGGTGGTGAAAACATCGCCGCGATGAGCGACACCAAGGCGACAATTTTCCGCCGTCGCCACGAAGGCGTGATCTTCCAGTCCTTCAACCTGATGGAGAATCTGACGGTCGAGAAGAACATCGCGCTGCCGTTGAAGCTGGATGGGAAGTTGAAGTGTGAAGTTGAAGAGCGGATGGAAGAGCTGTTGAAACTGTTGGGACTGGAAGGGAAGGCTCAGCGGTTGCCGCGGGAACTGAGCGGCGGCGAACAGCAGCGCGTCGCGATTGCGCGGGCGTTATTCGCGAAGCCCGAGGTGGTGCTGGCGGACGAGCCGACCGGCAATCTCGACGCGAAGTCTTCGAAGGCGATTTGCGAGCTTCTCAAGGAAGTCAATAAGTCCGAACGAAGCGCAATCCTCCTCGTCACTCACGATCCTCAGGTCGCGGCTGCGGCGAAGAAGGTCGCGTTCCTCAAGGACGGTTCCATTGCTGCAATCCACGAGACCAATGGAGATGCCGAGAAAGTGTCCCACTTATATCTCGATACCTTCAGCAAATAGTTATCGCCATTGTTCAACTTCAACTTCGCACTTCAACTTTGTTCATGAAGGTCCGTCATGTCTGCGCAATCCTCGGAATCGCCATCGCCGTCGGCGCGGTGGTGTTCGTCCGGTCGCTGATCGCGACGAACGATCATCAGTCCGTCGCCGTCGCGGAGCGGCTGCTGAAGGCGCTGCCTGTCGCAACGGATGCGAAAGTCGCGACGCTGCAGCTCGACTTCCGTCCCGAAGGACATGTTCTCCAGGGGCCCCCCATGATCGCGATGATCGCGACGCGAACCGGGGAATTGGGAACGGGGAATGGTGTTATTGTCAGCAAGGCGGTCTTCGCGCAGCGGAAGGTGAAGGAGCTTCCAGGGATCGGCGAAGAGCTGACGTTGGTGGGACGCAAGGGCGCGTACAAGGTCCGGATTGCCGGATACCTCGACTGGGAACGTCCGGTCCGCGGATATCCCAATATGTTCATCTCGCCGGAGACCGCTGCGAAGATCGACGAGGAATGGAACGGATGGGAACCAATGACGGCGGAAGAACTTGCGCCGATGTTCCGCAGCGATGCGGGACGTAACATGGACCGCTCTAAGCCGCTTCTTCTCTGGGCTGCGGCGCTTACCGCGCTTGCGCTCCTGCTCAATTCGCACTTCCTCATGATCGAGTCCCGCCGCAGGGAGTTAGCCACGCTGCGGATGCTCGGCATGACCCGCGGCAGGGTATGCCTGATGATGCTGGTCGAGGCGCATGTGCTGGCGGTTATCGGAGCGGTGGCCGGGTGGTTGCTGTCCATCGTCGCGCTCTGGTTGTATGTCAAAGCCGATCCGGCGACCTTCCCGATGGGGATGGCGGTCGACCAGCGGTGCCTGGGCTGTGCCTTTGCCGGAGCGGTGCTCGTCGCCGTCATCGCGACGCTGATCGCGATGAAGAGCGCGCTCGCGGTGAAGCCGCTTGAGGCGGCCTCGAATCGTCCCCCGAAGCCCCGCCGTATCGGCATGCTCATCGCCTTCGCCTGCGGATTCGGCGCGTTTGTCGCGGTCGAGGTCTGGGGCTGCTCGCTCACCAAGCCGTTCATTCCGTCAATAGAGTGGCCGGACGCGATCATCTCGATTCTCCCCGGGGGCGTTTCGAGCTTCGATATCGAGAAGTTGCAGAAGCTTCCCGGTGTAAAGAAGATCGCTGAACTCCAGCCGCTGCAGGTGAATCTTGATCCGCTGGAGGAGTTGAAGGGGCCAGTCAGTGAAGAAGGAAGAGTGAAGAGTGAAGAGTTGCGGAAGAAGAATTCTTCAAAGGGGGGATTCGGTGGACGCGGAAAGCAGTATCGCAATGCGCTGTTGCTTGCGTCCGACTGGCTCCCGGATTTTAAACTGTCCGCTGTACCACTACCACTTCCCACTACCACTCTCGCCGAGGAATTGCAAAAAGGCGACAACTGTATCGTCACCGAAATGATGGCTCGCGCTCACGGATGGAAGGTCGGGGATTTCGTGAAGCTGGATTGCGGACGCAACCTCAAGATGGCGCTCAAGATCATCGGCATCGTCGATCTTAACTGGCACATGGTGACGTCGCGCGGACTGGTCCGTGGACTGAACCGGATGCCGGTGAACACCGACGGACCGGTCTTCGTCTCTTTCGACACGCTCGCCGCGTGCGATGCGCGTCCGCAGGAGTTCGTCCATATGACGCATCTGTGGCTCAGCTACGAGCCGGAATTCCTTGCGAAGCACGGTCCGTTCCCTGCGGGACGCATCGTCGAGAAGGAGATTGTCGAGGCGCTCGGCGGAGCGTATCGCGCGGATAAGGACGGAGAGGTGCATGGTAATACGGTGCGGCTGCATTCTCGCGACGAGATCGCGGATGGCACGCTCGCGCACGGCAATCAGCTCGTCGGCGCGATGGCGCGGGTTCCGTTCATCTTCATCGCGGTGATTTCACTCGGCTTCATCGCGATGCTGGTCGCGTCCGCCGATGCCCGTCGTCGCGAGTTCGTGACGCTCCATGCGGTCGGTGCGACCAAGGCGTATCTTGCGATGCAGTTGGTGTACGAGGCGCTGAAGGTCGCGCTCTGGGGTGTCGCGCTGGGAGCCGCTGGTGGGGCGCTCGCGGGATGGCTCTTCACCACCGGAACGCGTGCGGCGATGTCTAATTGGGGCCTTCCCGCCGCCTTTGATTTTCCTGCTGTCGTGATTATCGAGGGGGCTCTCGGCGCGCTCGTCTTCGCGCTCGTCGTCGCGGTGCCTGCATCGATGGTGATAATCTCCCGCGCCTTTCGACGTTGATTTTGGTAGAATACAATCAATGTTGAAGTCTTGGCTAAAGCTTTTCCGCGTCGTTAATCTGCCGACTGTTCCTGGCGATGTTCTCGCTGGTGCTGCGTCGTTCTCGCTTGTCGGTAACTGTTATGCGCCGGTGTGGGTCGCGTGTGCGGCCGGGCTTTCGGTGCTGATTTACATGTTCGGATTAATTGATAATGACATTGTCGGTGTTAACTCCGATATCGGGCGCCCCATAGCGGATAGGGAAATCTCGCTCAATGTCGCACGAGCGGTCCGTTTCGTTATCCTGCTAGCGGTGTTGATAGTTGCTGGATTGGTCGGGTTGCCGGTGGACTGGTACTGGGCGGCATTCGTTTTGATCATTGCGATTCTGGTCTACAATCGCACGAAGTCCGCGTTCCTTATGGGCTGCTGCCGCGGACTCAACGTCGGCTGCGGCTTTGCGGTAGGGAGCGGGGCGGCGGAGTCGGTCTGGTTGGACTGGCGGCTGCTGGTGCCGTTCGCTGTTGCTGGGATCTTCACGCTCTACATCGCGGCGGTTACCAAGTACTCGGAAGGCGAGGAGCATGATCCTGTGCGCAAGGTGCGGGTTGGCATGCTGATCGGCGCCCATGTCTACCTTCAGCTCTTGACGCTGATCGTCTTCGCTCTGCTCGTGCCGTCAACCGTCCCGCTGATGGTCGCCGGCGCGATTCTGCTCGTCGTCTTGAGAATCCTTAAACATACCATGCCGGGAGTATCCGCATCATGAAGTCCATTCAGGAAATCGTCGATCTCGCCAGTGCCTACTACGGTAGTGCCGTCCTTTTCGCCGCCATTGACAATGACGTGTTCGCACGCGTCGAGCAGGGCGAGTTCAACGCGGCAGAACCGCCGCGGGGGATGCGGTTGCTGCTGGATGCGTGCGTCGCCGAAGGACTGCTGGAGAAGACGGATGGCAGGTACGCCAACACCCAGGCCGGAAAGATGGCGCTGATTCCAGGCGGTCCGGCGGATCTTACCAAGGCGATCCGCTACAACCGCGACGTCTATCCCGCGTGGGGCAGGCTTGCCGAGTTCGCTAAGACCGGTAAGCCCGTGGAGCGTCCCGAGCTCCACCTCGGCGAAGACTCCGCACGGACCAAGGCTTTCGCCGCCTCGATGTTTGGACGTGCGATGGGCATCGGCAAAGGCGTCATCACGATGCTTGATTTAGTTGTAGTTGAGAGTGGTAGTGGTACAAAGGCTGATAAAGCTCTTGATGATTCCGCTGTACCACTACAACTTCCCACTACCACTATTCACGTCCTCGACCTCGCCGGTGGACCGGGCGCGTACGCGATTCTGATGTGTCAGGCGAATCCCGGGATGAAGTGCGTTACGGTCGATCTTCCCGCGATCTCCGCGGAGGCGCAGGGCTATGTCGCGAAGTTCGGGCTTGCTGACCGCATCGAGTGCCGCGCGGGAGATTATCATACGGACGAATACGAGTCCGAGGCCTATGATGTCGTCACGATCTTCGGCGCCCTCCACCAGGAGTCGCCGGCGCAGATCGTCGACATCCTCAGGCGTGCGCATCGCGCGCTCAGGAAGGGCGGGAAGGTGGTGGTACTCGACATGATGACGGACTCCACTCACACCGCTCCGAAGTTCTCCGCGCTCTTCGCGGTCAATATGGCGCTCACGACCGAAAACGGCTGGGTGTTCGCGGACAGCGAGCTCAAGGAATGGATGCGTGAGGCGGGATTTGTTCCCGGCGAGACTAAGCGGGTTCCTCCTCCGATGCCGCACTGGATCGTCGAGGGGTCTAAGTGAAGAGGGGAATGGGGAATTGGGAATGGGGAATTGGGAATGAAGAAGCTGAACGTCATAGCTGCGGGACTTGGATGGAAGGGTCTTGAAGCCGCCGGGATGACCGAGATGGCGGGACTGAAGTTCTCGCCGAAGGAGTCCTGTTTTCCCGCGGTCACCTGTGTCGCGCAGGCTAATTTCCGCACTGGGCTTACCCCCGCCGAGCACGGGATGGTCGCGAACGGCTGGTGGAGCGAGACGCTGAAGAAGCCGCTTTTCTGGGAGCAGAGCGCGAAGCTCGTAAAGGGCAGGCGCGTGTGGTCCGACCGCCGCGCTGCTGGCGAGAAGTTCGGGATGTTCTTCTTTCAGCAGTCGCTTGGCGAAGAGGTCGACCTCGTCATTTCGCCGGCGCCGGTTCACAAGCACGGCGGCGGGATGATCATGGCGTGTTACACGCAGCCGACGGGGATGGAGGCGATCATCAGGAAGCTCTGCGGAAAGTTCCCGTTGTGGCGGTATTGGGGTCCGCTCGCGTCTCCGAAGGTCGGACGCAAGTGCATCGCGTACTTCAACGCGATGACGGACGCGCATGATGTCGACGAGGCGTATCTGTACCTGCCGACGCTGGACTATACGGCGCAGAAGTACGGTCCCGCTTCGTCGCAGCACGCCTCGGCGCTGAAGGAGTTCCGTCATCAGCTGGAGACGCTGTCGGACATCTGCATGCACCGCGGTTGCGAGCTTTCGGTGGAGGGCGATTACGAGATCACCGAGGTGACGATGGTTCCGGTGTGTCCGAACGTGGCGCTTCGCAAGGCGGGGTTTTTCAAGACGCGCACGGTCGGCGGCATGGCGTATCCCGACTTTTATCAGTCCTCGGCTTTCGCGATGTGTGACCACGAGTTCTGCGTCGTCTGTGGCGAGAAACGCGACGAGGCGGTGAAGCTCCTCCTTGCCACCGGCGAATACGAGCTGCCTCCGCAACCAACCTGTTCCCTGCTTCCCGCTCACTGTTCCCTGCTCCTCGCGAAGCGAGGAGCGTGGTGCGAGTACAAGTGGTGGACCGATGACCGCGAGGCGCCCGACTTCGCTTCGCACGTCGATATTCATAACAAGCCGGGCTTCGATCCAAAGGAGCTCTTCTTCTTCAACCGCGGCACTGTCCGCGGCACCCATGGGCGTCAGTGCCAGGTTGCTGCCGCGTTGTGATATAATATTTGTCAATGTCCAAGAAACTTGCAGTAGGTCATTTTTTGAATGCGGATTTTCAGTCCGCGTGCGCGGCGTATCTCCCGCGGATTCGCGAGGTGTTCTTTGCTTGGCCTGGGGTGGTGAGCTGCCGACCCGCGCCGGAATTCACGCCGGAGGTGCGGGCGCGGATGTTCTCGGATCTCAGGTGGGCGAGGTCAAATGGGCTCGAACTTGATACGCTTTTCAACTGCAACTGTTATGGAGATATCGCGATCTCGCATGAGCTTGAGGGACAGATTCAGCGGGTGATGCGTGAGATGGATGTGGAAGGGCTCTTTCCGGAAACCGTGACCACGACATCACCTTTCGTATCGAAGATTTTGCGTCGTGATTTCCCTCAGGTGAAGATCCGGTGGTCGGTGAACCAGCGTGTGCACGGCTCGGTCGGCTTCGAGTATGTGCTGGACGATTTCGATTCGTTTTACGTGAGTCGTGAGCATCATCGCGATCTTTTCTATTTGCAGGATATTGCCCGCTGGGCCCGTCAGCACGGAAAGACGATCGGAATGCAGGCGAATTCCGGATGTCTGCGGCAATGTCCGTATCAGACATTCCATGACAATCTCCACGGACATGGTGCGAGTGTGCAGAACCAGCGCGGGATGAAGGATTTCGACTTCACCTACTTCCTTTGCAAGCGGACTTACGCGAAGCCGGAGCATGCGGAGGATTTCTTGCGCGCGACATGGATTCGTCCGGAGGATCTGCGGCGTTACGAGCCGCATGTGGATATTGTGAAGATCGCGACGCGCCGTCATCCAGATCCTGTGGCGGTGCTGAAGGCATACGCGACCTATTCTTATGACGGCAATCTGGCGGCTTTGATGGATCCAGCTCATGCATTCGGCAAGACTTTTGATAACGCCAGCTTCTCGAAGTCGCTGATCTGGCCGTTAGTATTGAACTGTCGTGACGCCAATAGTTGTAAGCACTGCGGTAAGTGTGCCGCGCTCATGAAGGAGGTTTATCGATGAAGTTCCTGACCGCAATGATGTTCGGCATGGCCTTGATCGTCGGGGTAGCAATCGGATACATGTTTAATCCGTCCGTTGATGAGCAAATGGCTATTCAGAAGCCGGTAGGGGAGTCTGCGATCAGGGATGAAGGCGATGCGGCCAGTATTAACGCGCTCCGTGCTAGGGTTGCGGATTTGGAGGCGAAGCTGGCTGCAAAGGAGACCGAGAAGACGGCGTCCGTCGACGATCGTCAGGGGGTTCGCAGTCAACAGGTGATGACATCTCCGAGGGAATGGCGTGAGAGGTTGAGAAGGGACAATCCTCAGGGATATATTGCGATGACCAATGGGATCGCAAGATGGCGTCGGGAGCGGCTGGAGCGTGCGCAGAAGAGGGTGGATTTTCTCTCTTCGCTGGATGTCTCTCAGATGACTCCTCCGGCGCGGAAGACCCACGAAGAGTTGCAGGAGATGATTGTGAAGCGGGAGGAGTTAGAACAGAGGATGCGCCAAATGGATGATTCAGATGGGATTCTTGATGAGGATCGCCGCGCGCTTTGGCAGGAAATACGTCAGACTGATGAGCGTATCCGGGAGCTTAACTCGTCCGAGCGTGAGAATTTGATGCTAGAGACGGTCAGGAATCTAGGTTTCAATGGGGGGGAGGCTATGGAAGTGGTGGAGACGTTTCAAGAAATCATTGAAAATACGGATAGTGGATTTCGCGCAATGGGACGACCTCGGTAATAGGATCGTGGTAAATGCTAAAATTCGGCGTCTGTTGATGCCGAATTTTTGATATAATACTCAATTAACATGGGAAAAGTAGACACAGCCATGGCTAAAGCCGCGGTTTTAACCGAGGCATTGCCGTATATTCAGGATTTCAAGGGGTCCGTCGTGCTGATTAAGCTCGGCGGTTCTGTGATGGAGGTTGAGGGTAATCTTGAGTCTTTGATGGATGATGTCGCTTTTATGCGGGCGGTCGGGATGAAGGTTGTGATCGTGCATGGCGGCGGCAAGGCGATTTCGAAGGCGATCAAGGAGTCTGGGCATGAGCCGAAGTTCGTCGGCGGGCTTAGGGTTACGGACGATCCCACGATGGAAATCGTGCGGCATACGTTAAATAACGTGGTGAATACCGACATTATTGCCCGCCTTGCCAAACGTGGTGCCAATGCGCGTCCGCTGCATGGCAACTGGATTTTTGCGGCAAAGAAGATCTCCGAGCCCGACCGTGGTTATGTCGGAGAGGTTACCCATGCTGATACTCGCGCAGTAAACGAGATGCTTGATGCTGGGATAATTCCGGTGGTCACGCCGCTCGGAACGGGCGAGGAGGATCATCATCTTTATAATATCAATGCGGATTACGCCGCTGCGGCTCTTGCCAAGGCGCTGAAGGTCCGTAAGTTCGCTTTGGTTTCGGACGTTCCAGGGCTTCTTAAGAATCCTGATAACCCTGAAACCCTCCTGTCTACGCTTCACCTCGATGATGTCGGGGCGTTGACGGCGGACGGGACTATCTCGGGAGGTATGCTTCCGAAGATTATGAGCTGTGTGGATGCGATTGAACACGGGGTGAAGAAGGTTCACCTTGTCGACGGGCGCATGGCGCACTCCCTGTTACTGGAAATATTCACGCGTGAAGGCGTGGGAACGGAGATACAAGAATGAGCACGAAAACCCAGGATATCCTCGACCTCTACAATTCCAAGGTCATGCCGACCTACACGCCGTCGGTGGTCATTGCTTCTGGCAAGGGAATTACCGTCCGTGACGTGGACGGACATGCGTATTATGACTTTACTTCTGGCATCGGCGTTCAGAATGTCGGTTATGGCAATAAGAAGGTGGTTGAGGCGATTCAGAACCAGGCTGCCGCGCTGACTCATTGCTCCAACCTTTACGTGAATGCTCCAGCTACGGTGCTTGCTTCCAAGCTCGTTGAGATCTCCGGGCTTGGTGGCAAGGTGTTTTTCTGCAATTCCGGCGCCGAGGCGAATGAGGCGGCCATCAAGCTTGCTCGCAAGTGGGGTGCGGCCAACGGCGGGCGTTACGAGGTTGTGACGTTTCGTCAGGGCTTCCACGGGCGTACCCTTGCGACGGTGGCTGCGACAGCGCAGGCGTGGTGCCAGGAGGGTTATGACCCGCTGCCCGTCGGCTTTGCGTATGCCGACTATAACGATCTGGAGTCGGTCAAGGCGGCGATCAACGACAAGACCGTTGCTGTCATGCTCGAGGCGGTGCAGGGTGAGGGCGGTGTCACGCCGGCGACCGATGAGTTCATGAAGGGTGTCCGTGCGCTTTGCGACGAAAAGAACCTTCTCATGATCTGTGACGAGGTGCAGGCCGGAATGGGTCGCACTGGCAAGTGGTTTGCGTGGCAGAACTACGGCATTCAGCCCGATCTCTTCACCTGTGCGAAGGCGCTTGGCGGCGGGCTCCCGATGGGGGCGCTAGTGTCGAACGCGAAGCTTGCAGACGTCTTCGGCGCATGTGCTCACGCCTCAACATTCGGCGGTAATCCGGTTGCGGCGGCTGCGGCGAATGCGGTGATTGAGGTGATCGAAAGCGAGAATCTCCTTGATAACTGCGTTAAGGTCGGAGCGATCCTCAAGGAGAAGCTGGAGGAGTTCGTCGATCAGTACGATCAGCTTCTGGAGGTCCGCGGCATGGGCCTCATGCTTGGACTCGTCACTGAGGGTTCAGCAAAAGATATCGTCGAGGCGCTCAAGGCGCAGGGGCTGCTGGTCCTTACCGCCGGAGAACACGTGGTTCGGTTCCTGCCGCCGCTTACGCTTTCCGAGGATGATCTTGAAGATGTGTTTGATATGATTTCGGACGCGTTGGACTGCGCCTTCGGCGGATGAGTTAAGAGCTGCGCGTAAAGAGGTAAAAGTTGCGGAAGCGGATTATTTGATCATGGCGGAGCAGAAACAGAAGCGGTATTTGGGGATTGACATCGGGTCCACGACATTTAAGGCTGTGATCCTTGATGCTGATGGCAAGGTCGAGCGTACGATTTACAAGCGTACGCAGCCTGTTGAAAGTGGCAAGGTGGCATGTACCGGACACTGTTCGGCTTGTGGCAATTGTTCTGGCGGCTCCGCGAAGAAGCTTTCGCTTGAGTTTCTTCGTTCCGCTGGGATTGATTTCGCCGGAGTTGATAAGCTCGTTGTTACCGGTTCACAGATTGTCGAGGACACCAGGAAGTTCATCCCTTACGACTTTCAGGTTTCGGAAGTGACTGCGCATGTCGAGGGTGCTAAGTTCCTGCATCCTGACGTTGACGCGATTATCGATTGCGGCGGACAGGATTCGAAGTGCATGGTCTACAATCCGTTCATGAAGCTCTGGACGAGTATGATGAGCGGTGTTTGCGCGGCCGGTACTGGCAGTTTCCTTGATTCGGTCGCCAACAAGCTCGGCGTGCCGATCGAACAGGTCGCGGGCAAGGTGAATTACGATTCCGACACCGAGTTTAGTTCGGTTTGCGCAGTGTTGTCCGCGACTTCGATCAACAAGTTCAAGAACCGCGTGCCGATCGGCGATCTGCTCGCGGGCGCGTGCAAGGCGCAGGCGCGCACGATCCTCAATTCGGTCGGGCAGCTCCTCCTGAACGCCCCTGGGCGTAAGATCCTCTTCCAGGGCGGCGTTGCGTTCAACAAGGCCGTAGCTTACTTCCTCGAGAAACTTACTGGCTCCCAGATCGTCATCCCTCAGTATCATGAGGTGATGGGTGCGCTTGGAGCGGCGGTGATCGCGAAGAAGCTCGACGAGCTCGGTCCGGATGTGAAGATCGCAAAGGTCGAGTACGAGCCCACTCGCGGCAAGTCCGCGCTTCTCCGCATCAAATCTACGAAGCACGACTTCTTCTCAAAGGACGAGTCGAAGCCGCTCGTTTGGCGCAATCTTTTCTTCCCGACTGAGATCCTCAATGCCTTCGACTGCCGTATCCGTACGCTTGAGACTTACGCTGCATTGTTTGGGCGCAAGGCCGATTTCGTGAAGGAGGCGCTAGGAAATGCTGCGCAGAAGGGCTACGATCAGCAGACCTGTTCGTTCCTCCGCATGCTCGAGGGCATGAAGCTTGAGAAGCCGGATTTCGTCGTTTCGACTTCGCAGCCATGCCAGCAGGCGGAGCGTGTTTTCGAGGATCTTGTTACTGAGTACGAATGTCCGGATCGGTTGTATTCGTTGCAGACTCCGATTAAGCGTCAGAGCGCGCATGCTGTGGAGATGATGGCCGAAGGGCTTTCTGAGGCGATTTATATGATGGAGAAGTCGTTCGGCAGAAAGCTCGACATGGGGCGTCTTGAGGAGGCGTGCGTCCTTTCGAACGAGGCGGCCGAGATCGGCAGGAAATGCAATGAGCTTCGCTTTACTTCGCCGCCTCTCGTCAAGGGGTCAGAGGCGATTTATAATGCGGTTGTGTTCTCCCAGCTCTGGGGCACGAGGGATCTTGTCGAGATTCAGAAGGCGTGGCACGAAGAATTGCTGATGAAGAAGGAGTGGGCAGAGAAGCGTATGTCGATTGACGACACCCACCGTATTCTCTGGATGCATTTGCCGCCGTTTTACGACAACAAGCATCTCACTTATCTTGAGAATGTCTGCAATGCGCCAATCGTGTTCGAGGAGACCAACTTCATCGGGTGGAGTCCGCTCGACCCGAAGGATCCGATGCGTTCGCTCGCGAAGAAGTTGTTGGAGTCTGGCTTCCTCGATCCAGCGCTACGTGTCGAATACGTGAAGAGGTCCATCCCGGCTGCAAAGTTCAACGGTGTCGTTCTTTATACTCACGGATTCGGACGTTGTTCGCTTGCGGACCGTTCGTTCTCGAAGTTGCTTCGCAACGAACTTGACAAGATTGGCGTTCCCCTGCTGGCGCTCGAAGGCGATTGCATGGACGCGTCGATCGATCCGTGTTCGACTGTCACCAAGATTGCGTCCTTCACCGAGGCGCTGAATCTGAAGAAATACGGGAATATCTTCGGACGGATCGAGAAGTGAGGTTGAAGGTTGAGAGTGGAATAAACAAGATGGAAAACACCAACGAGTATCGTGAACAGCGTCTCAATTCGATGAAGACGCTCAAGGAGATGGGCTACGAGCCTTTTGGCTGCAAGTACGATCATGTGGACCTTAAGGTCGCGAGAGAAACATTCGAAGAAGGTAAGTCCGTCCGTGTCGCCGGGCGCCTCCTCATGATTCGCCGCATGGGCAAGATGAACTTCTGCACCATGAACGACGGTACGGACCGCTTTCAGCTGATCTTCAAGCGTGACGAGCTTTCAGAAACCGCGTTCGCGGCGTTCAAGCAGCTAAATCTCGGCGACATCATCGGCGCCGAAGGCGCGTTCTTTACGACGCAGAAGGGAGAGAAGTCTGTCGTCGTCAAGGAATGGACGATGCTGGCGAAGGCTCTCGAGCAGCCGCCAGAGAAGTTTCACGGACTCGTCGACGAGGAGGAGTGCTACCGCCGTCGTTACGTTGACCTCATGACTAACGATGAGACTCGCGCGCGCTTTTTCACGCGTTCGCGTCTCCTTATGGAGATTCGCAAGTATCTTTGGTCCAAGGGGTTCGTCGAAGTCGAGACTCCAATCCTCCAAAATCAGGCCGGCGGCGCCGCGGCGAAGCCGTTCTTCTCGCACTTCAACGCTCTCGACCAAGACTGCGTGATGCGCATCGCCCCCGAGCTCTACCTTAAGCGGCTTCTTGTCGGCGGCATGAACAAGGTGTTCGAGCTTGGCAAGGACTTCCGTAACGAGGGTATTGACCGTACCCACAACCCCGAGTTCACGGTGTGCGAGATCTACGAGGCTTACGGCGACCGCACTTCGATGGAGGCGATCATGGAAGGACTGCTTCCGCATCTCTGCGATACCGTCATCGGCAAGCGGGTTGTCGAGTACGGCGAAAACAAGGTGCCGATTGACTTCACTCCTCCGTATCGTCGTGTAGCCTACAAGGATCTCGTGAAGGACCTCATGGGAGCCGATTGGTTCGATAAGCCGTTTGACGCGCAGCTTGCCCAGGCGAAGCAGATGGCGAAGGAGAAGGACGTTAATCTTGAGCTTGATGGGATTACGACCGAGCTCATGCTTACGCACGAGGTCTACGACAAGATGATCGAGAAGACCCTGATGCAACCGACGTTCGTCACCCGCATTCCGCACGAATTCGTCCCGCTTGCGAAGACCTGCAAGGACGATCCGTCGCTGGTGGATGTCTTCGAATTCGTGGTCGCCGGCCGCGAGCTTTGCCCGGGATACACCGAACAGAACGATCCGCTCGAGCAGCGCAAGGCTCTCGAGAATCAAGCGGGCGAAGACACCGAGAAGATTGACGAAGATTTCATTTCCGCGCTGGAGTGCGGCATGCCTCCGACTGGCGGTCTCGGTTTCGGCGTCGACCGGCTCGTGATGTTCCTCACCGGCTGCGACTCGATCCGCGACGTGGTCCTCTTCCCGCAGCTCAAGAAGGCGTAAGTGGATAATGTTTGCCCTATTGACGCGGAGACGGCAATTTTGATAGAATATTAAGAACAGATTCCAAGTTATCAGGAGTAATAAAGAAATATGGCTAATGTAAAAGGCGGACGCGCCGCTCGTAAACGTGATCGTCAGAACGAGAAGGCCCGTGTGCGCAATCAGTCGACGAAGGCGAAACTTCACGACGCTCACAAGAAGCTTTTCAAGGCGGCGGACGCCAAGAAGGATGACGATGCCAAGGCGAAGTTCAAAGAGTTCGTCTCCGGTCTTGACAAGGCCGTGAAGAAAGGTATCATCAGCAAGAACACGGCGGATCGCAAGAAATCCCGTGCTCAGCTGAAGCTCAACAAGATGGCCAAGTAAGCCGTCGGGCTTATGAGCTCGTTTGCTTAGTTGAATCAGCATTCGGAAGGTATCACCTTCCGGGTGCTTTTGTTATTTTCAAGACTAGAAAGGATCAAACAAAGTATGGATAAGAAGACTCTCCGTGACGTCGATCTCAAGGGTAAGCGCGTTGTGATGCGTGTTGATTTCAACGTGCCTATGGCCAAGGACGGTTCCGGCAAGATCACCGATGACACCCGCATCGTTGCGGCGCTCCCCTCGATCAAGTACGTCCTCGAGCAGGGCGGCTCGCTCGTTCTCATGTCGCACCTCGGTCGTCCGAAGGGTGTTAAACTCGGTAAGCCCGTCGCTGAAGGCAACGAGGCGTTCACTCTCAAGCCGGTCGCCGAGGCGCTCGGCGCCAAGCTTGGCATCGAGGTTAAGTTCGTTCCTGACTGCATGGCGGCTGACGACGTCGTCAAGGCGCTCAAGCCTGGTGAAGTTGCGCTTCTCGAGAACACCCGCTTCTACAAGGCCGAAGACGGCAAGGTGAAGAAGGATGACGACAAGAAGGGCATCCATCTTACGGACGAGGAGTTCGCTGAAAAGAAGGCAGAGCTCAAGGCGCAGCGTGCCGAGATGGCCAAGAAACTCGCCTCCTACGGCGACATCTACTGCAACGATGCGTTCGGCACGGCTCACCGCGCTCACGCTTCGACTGCGGTTATCGCCGATTACATCCAGCCCGCGGTTTCAGGCTTCCTTCTCGAGAAGGAGATCCAGTTCCTCGGTGACGCGGTTGAGAATCCGGTCCGTCCTTTCGTCGCCATTCTCGGCGGCGCGAAGGTGTCCGACAAGCTTGCGGTCGTGAAGG
>CAMGEN010000005.1:0-67028 GCA_946055075.1 uncultured Verrucomicrobiota bacterium
AGAGAGTTTGTGAATTTGTGAATCCGCGGACGTGACGACTTTGTCGTCCGCTTGATTTTTCTCCAATCTCTGATTCTCACTATGCTTCCCATCGAATCTTTCAGCCCCTCAAGATGTCAACAGCATATATACAGAATTAACAAATAGATGTCAAATTATCACTTGCATGATGTTAATAAAAAGTGGTAAAATATATGGCAATGAGTTCAAAAAAGATTGACGTGCTGTCGTCGTATGTACTTGCGGCGACGGTCACGCTGTTCGTGGCGCTTACGAGTGGCTGCGATCGGCGTGAGGAAGTGTACCCTGCAGAAGGGAGCGCGTACGCGCAGGATCCCGAATATGTTGCGCAGCTCGAAGCTCAGGTCGGTCAGCGCAATTTGATTGCGAAGGAGCGGCGTGAGATAATCGCCGCACTAGATGTTGTGGTGAAGCATCACAATGGGGATAAAGCTGCGGCAGAGGCGTCTGAGGAGGGCAAGCGTCTGGTTGCGCGTCTTCATGCCAACGAGCAGCAGTTTATTTCCAACCGTTTGGAAACCGCGAAGATCACGTTTGAGCGTCGGCAGCGTGCTGTTGCCGATTCCGAACGTATTAAGCGCGGTGAGGCCAAGCCTATAGACATTTTGAAGAAGAAGGAAGAGGTTAAATAATGAAGACGAAACTCTCTGTTCTCATCTCCATGTTTGCGGCGGCGTCCGTTTTTGCCGCGGGCGATATCTATGAGATCCGTCCGTGTACGGAAAATGGTGTCAATACTTCGCCGTACGCGACATACGAAAATCCGCTTGGGTCGGGCACGTCAAACATTTACTTTAATGTCCGCCTTAAGTTGCGCGGTGATGGCAACAATCCGAACCGCGATGATCTTCGTCGTAAGTACACCCTTGAATACTGGGATCCGACTGCCACGTATCAGGAGATCTACGATGCCGTTCAGAATCCGTTGAAGATCGGAATCTATGTCTCTGGCAAGCTTCGCACCGCTTCGTTGCAGGCGGTCATTCCGAACTCGCTCTCGGGCACCAATTTCTTCGATTGCGTTTTTATGTACAAGCCACAGGCAGGAGATTTTGCGCTCCCCGTGCGTTTGGCGGTTGAGGACGACTCCGGTAATGTGTTCCCTGCTGACGAGAACGATACGTTCACGACCTATCATTTCGAGAACGCGAATCTCTGGAAGGTTCGCTATTACGACGAAGACAATCCTTCGCGTAACGGGGAGGTTGTCTGGAAGTTCTGTGACGATCCTAATACCCCTGGCGGTAAGCGTCCCAGTGGTGGTGTCGCGTATACACCGATGGAGGATTATTCGCTTAAGGCCGCTGGCATTTACGTGCAGACAGTGGATTTCGATCAGAACGAGTGGGAATTGCCTGGCGAGTATTGGCGGGAAGTTGCGATGGGTGATGAGCTTGAGTGCTTCCTTAAGGTTGATTCCGAGGCGACCGGTGCGATTCAGGATTCGACGTTCTACGTCTGGAGTATGGATGAGACCGTGGTCAAGGTTCAGAGCGATGAGTCGCCAGTTGAGATCGTCACGAATATCGATCACGGGGTGGAGCAGAAGACCACGGTTAGTATCGGCACGGTCACGATCAGGGGCGGTAGCGTCACCAAGAACTTTTACATCAGCGGTATCGAGTCCAACAAGATTGCGAAGCTGGTGCTGAGTCCGTGGAAGGGTTTCTCGTTCGGTCATTACACGAGTGAGATTCTTGAGGACTACAAGACGATTCCGGTGAAGTGCGGCCCTCCGCCGGTTCCATCCGTCAACATCTCCTTTGACAAGGATCGTCCTTCGGCGCCTTCCGCCAAGAAACTTCTGGTTGATCCGTCGACCAATTATCTCGATCGGGCCGCTGACGCGGTGCCAGTATATATCACTCTTTCGCAGCCGTATGAGACCGATCTTCACGTTAATGTGACGGTCCGCTACGAGAAGAATGCCGCGCGCGACCCGATTGCCGACAAGTTCCTCTCGGTTTCGCAGAACGGTGACGAATATTCTTCGTCCGACATCTATTACACCAACGTCCTTTTCAGGGTCGGTGAGACGCAGCAGACGGTTTACGTCTATCCGTTGGGCGGTAATGCTGATACGAAGAGTGAGGGCATCGGATTCTATCCGGTCGTTCAGGAGGCAGCTCCGGCGGCGATTTATGAACCTGGCGACCGTGCTCTGCTACAGATCAACTCGTTGCACGCTCCGGTGATTCTGCAGCCTAAGACTGACCACGACTATGGCACGGTTTCTGGGGCTGCGGGCGAGGGCTTCGACATCTCGTTGCTGGTCAATGACTGTCTGCGCGACATGGAGAATACCAATGGCTTTACGGTCACCTTCGGTGGCGCGCTCAAGGCTCAGCCGGCGACCAACATCGTGTTCACTGCCGGTGAGACCTTTGATTTCACGGTAACCGGTTACGACAAGAAGAAAGAAGGTCTTCAGATCGCGACGATCAAGGTCACCGAACCGGCCGAACCGGGAGTCACTCCGAAGTCGGCGATCGTGCAGGTGTATTTCACGGTTGCGGTCGAGAAGGATAAGCTTGTCTACGTCAGCCTGTATGATACGACGGCAGCAACTTCGCTGCATGACGGCACGCTTTTCACCGAAGGTACGGCTCCAATCCCGATGTTCTACGTGAACGAGCCGATGTCTGCCGGCGAGTCGATCTATTTCTTCTTGCGTCCGCTTAACGATGCAAGTTCCAACCTTGTCAATTGCGCCGCGTTTACGCAGGGTGTCGAGTTGGTCGGCGGGCAAACCAATACGGTTCGTTCCTCTGCCTTTGCGATGAGCCTCACTGATGGTTGCGCGCTTACGGAATCTACTGGATCGTTGGAGTATGAGATTTTTGCGCGTACGTCTCCGAAGCTCGATGAGGGTTCTGCGAGCAATCTCTACATCCCCGCTCAGAAGCTCGTCATCAACGTGGCCAACGTCTTCCCGTTGCAGGAGGGTCTCTACATCGCCGGCAATCCGAATTCCGTGCCCAATGGCGGCCATTACCTTACGCCGATTTCCTCGTCGGTCACCAACAGCTACGTCGCTGCGGTAACCGACGTCAGTGAGGTTGATATTACTAACGGGCTCTATGTTATCTGGAATTTCACCGAGGGTTACGCTTTCGCTCCGTCTTACGAGTACGCGTGGACATTTGCGACTAATGACACGGTGCAGTGCATGCATGCCTTTGAGACTGAGGATGCCACTCAGACGGTTCAGTATGTGGCGATCGACAAGGACATGTTGGCTGTTCTTGGAGGAACGAATGCGTTCAACAATCTGCAGACGTTGTGGCCGCGTCTCGTCAAGATGGTCGGCAAGGAGGGCATCTACAAGGCGACGGTATACGTGTCTAACCGTCCGTACATCAAGCTGCTGGATGAAAACGACAGCGATACCTTCGTTATTGACGAAGACGTTGATAAGAACGATGGGCATACGCTCAAGGTAATGCTTTCCGAACCGGCAATGCAGAATCTGCAGTTAAAGGTTAAGGTGAAATCCTATTCTGACTATACTGACGCGAAGCAGATCGGCACCTTGAAGTTCAATACCGAGACGCTTGCCATTGCCAAAGGCAAGACGGTTCTGACCGGCGAGTTCAAGGAGCTCAAGTACGATTATCACAACCTCGACGGTGCTCCAGGCAGCTCTGATGCCGGTTTCTTCGTCACGGTTGAGGTTGTCTCACCAGCGGCATTGACAAACTATTATCAGCGCGCAGAGGCTGAGATCTACATCAACAACCGCCCACCGGTCATCAGTCCCAAGCAAGGCGAGGTCATTACAACCAACAAGACGATAGCGGCCGGTGAGCCATTTGCACTCGAGTGGTCCGCGAAGGATGAGAAAATCGATATGGCCAGCGGTCTTACTGCGAAGTGGTATATCGATGATATGATTCAGAATGCGCTGACCGTGGTTGGCATTACAAACAACGAGGCACGTGTCACGTCTAACATTGTGATTAACGCGGAAGGTCTGCACGAGGTCAAGCTCGTAGTTTCCGACAAGGATGGTGAGGATTATGACGGCATTGCCGAACGCAGGTGGCTATATTATATTGCGCCTACCAAGAAGCTTCAGATCCGTCCGTTCGGTCCGGCATCAACTACCGAATCCTACTACGACGGCGCGGCCGGCGTCGGTAAGGGCCGCGTATTCGCTGATGGAACCCGTTCCACGGTCCAAGCGTTCGTCCAGACCTGGTTCTACAACGTTGAGACCTCGGAGGCGAACATGTACGCCGCGGGCTATCCTTCCGCCGCGGCGCCTTACGCCGACAACGGCCTGCTCGGCACGGGGACGCCGAAACGCGATCTGGCGCTTAATCCCTTCGGCGAGAAGTGGACTAGCGGTGATTATTACCAATACGACGGCGAGTACGACAACTTCTTCTACCGCTGGGTCTACGTTGGCGTCGGTTCCGATGGTGGTGCGCCGACGAGCCAGTACAGCAAGGTCGAGATCCAGACGGTTTCCGGTCAGGAAGCCATAGCCCCGCCCTACAAGCTCACTCCGTTTGAAGCTAATAAGGTCGGTTACGAGACTCGTATTGTCGAGGCGGTCTTCTCGCGCGAAATGAAGAAGCAGGACAACCTCGGCGACATCAACGCCGACGGCGTGCCGGACCTCTTTATCAAGATGTACAAGTTCAACGTGTTTGACGCGCAGGGCAACTTGATCGGAGATGACGCCGGGATCGATAGTCTCGCCGCCTGGGATGACGGTGATTATCTGCCGGGCTCTACAAATTTGTCGGTACAGGCCGCCTGGGGCGTTACCAACACCTGGAACATTGATGCGTTACCGTTTGATACGGTGATGGAGTTGCGCGGCATGGACGGGGCGAATAGTCATTTTAATGACGCTTATGAGATTCTCTCTGCTGGTATCGGCACTGGCAAGTCGATGGCGTTGATTGCCGACGTCAAGGCTGACAAGATGTTCACTATGCCGTACTACAACGCAACTACCGGCGTACAGACTAACGACTCGACACTTTCCGTTGTAGAGTATATCGCTTTCACAAATTACTGCGCAAAGATGGGCTGGGATCCGGCAGATGAATCCCACTGGGGCTTACAGAACGGCTCCTATGATGCCAGTTGGTCGCCGGAGCGTCCGACCGATCCGACTATGGCTGATACCGACGGCGATCTTCTTTCCGACGGGTTTGAGTATTTTCTTTGGTATCATGCACATGTTGGCGAGCTCGTTGACGGTAAGCTCGTGCAGTTGGTCGGCCGTCGTTACAACCAGTACGATCCAGGTCGTCCCATCGTTATCTCTTCTGAGGAGATCGAGCGGCTTTTTGATCCGCTGACGAAGTCGATTGACGTTAATACTCGTGATACTGATAACGACGGTCTTACTGATCTTGAGGAGTTTGCGCTTGGCACGAGTCCGATTGACTGGGACACCGACGGAGACGGGCTGCCTGACGGTTGGGAAGTGCATTATCTCCATTCCGACCCGCTCAAGTATGCGACAGTCGGCACGCAGTGTGACGCCTTAATGAATGAGGATAAGGATGCGATGGCGTGGATGGAGGCCGAAATGCACATGGTCGCCGAGATCGTTCTTGACGCCGAGGGGAAGATCATTGGCACTAACAACGTATACTTATCTGACGAGGAGTTCGCGACAATTGGAAATGCCGACAGTAATCGTTATCTCCGAGTCGATCAGGGTGCTGATTTCTTCTGCTACACTGGATGGGTATACGGTGTGAATGGACCTTGGGCGATTCGGACTCCCGGCACCACCAATATTACGGCGATGACCAATGTCCTTGTCTCCAAGGACGAGAAGGTCAAGGTGGTCCGTCTCCATTATCAGGTTTATCATCATGAGGGCTTCGATCCGCGCACCGGCTGGAACATGGCTCCGTGCAAGGACAATCATATTCTCAACACCAAGGACTACACGGCGCTTGACGAGTTTCTCCTCCAGGCGTTCTACTGGTGTAACTTCGGTATCCTCCCGGAGGATATGGCGACCGCGTCCTACGCCATCGACGGCAAGACCAACAAGAAGAGCATCCTCGACCTTTGGGCGAAGACCTGCACTGATCCGAACAAGGCCGATACCGATGATGACTCGATGCCCGACGGCTGGGAGCTTTACGTCCAGGCGCCGGTTGAGGCCTCCGGCAAGGCTCCGGATCCTGAGACCTATGGTCCGAAATGCATCTTCTCGCCGAAGGTCACTTATTACACTGAGCCGCCGCCGCTCGCCAATGACGGACTTCTCTGGCCCGAGGAATTCGCCGGTATTGAGAGCTGCTTCCGTTATAGTGAGTGTCCGACGATCGTCAATCCGCATCCGGAATGGCAGAATAAGGTGTGGCCGACCGACCCGTGGGTCGATGATACCGACGGTGATGGCGTTATCGACGGCGAGGAGCGCTCGCACTTCGTTTACGGCGACAAGGTCCGCGGCGACGAGGAGTTTGACGACTGCATCGAAGGCGGCGGTCTCAATCCTAACTTCTGGGATACCGACCTCGATATGCTTCCCGACCCGTGGGAAGTCGAGTTTGAGGGAGCTAACGAGACGACCGACACCCCGGCCTCCACGAATATCATCGAGAACGCCGACGGTACGCTTTCGACCAACGTGACAGAGGCCACTTCCACGACCGCCTGGAACGGCGGCATGAACGGCACGCTCAACGACGCGATGCTCGACTACGACAACGACGGCCTTAAGAACTGGCAGGAGTACATGGTCGGCACGATGCGCTGCTGGCGTTATGACGACACGATCACGACGTGGACCTTCCATGAGCCGGATCTGGGTCGCATCGCGGCATGCGACAACGAGTACATCTACGGGCTCATCGTCAATCCGGAAAGCCCCGACTATAACCCTGGCTTGCGCGGCAAGCACGTCCATCCTGGCGTCTACATGTCTTGGTGTAACAATAAGTGGGATCCCAGATACGGCAAATTCTACTATCTCAAGGACGGTATCTATCACGATCTCAAGATTGAAGCCGGTCTTGAGGAGACGATGCATCAGAACCGGTGGCATCGCCAAGTGCCGTTGATGCCGCCGCCGCCGTTCTCGATCTCGAAGAACTATCCGTCCAAGTACATCTGCTGCGATCCGCGCAACCGCGATACCGATGCGGACGGCATGGATGACTTCTACGAACTCTTCCACGGTCTCAACCCGCTTTACGGAACGATCGACATCGTTTCCGAAAGCTGGGACGTTGCGGACGCGATTCCCTGGACGGCGATCAACAACTACTGGACCTATTCTGTCGGTCGTACGCGTACGGATTACGAGCTTCGTCTTAAGGGCAACACCAATTCGCCGTACGACTTCTTCCAGTATCCGTGGCTCGCCGGTGAACCGACCGCCGACCCCGACGGCGATAACATCCGCAATATCTACGAGTCGATCCAGAGTCATATGCAGGCCGAGTCGACCTTCCTGCATACCGACCCGACGCCGCTGTGGATGACGGACATGAGCTATCCGGACTCGCTGACCTACCGCTTCTACTACATGATGGATCCGTACTGGAACCTGGGCGGTGTCGGATTGTTCATCCATCCGACTGGCATGTTCACGCACACCGTGGTCGATGAGAATGGCGTCGAGCATACGACGACGTACGAATTAAACGACTTCCCGTGGCTCCATTGGGATGCCGCTACTGGAATCTGCGAGGTGAACTACGACATCGACTACTGGAGCATCCTTGACACGATGTATTCGTTCGAGCAGAACGAGGGTTACGATACCGACGGCGACTATCTCGGCGACTTCGAGGAATCGCAGGGTAAGACCAAGTCGGCTTCCAACCCGCAGGATTTCGACGATCCGCTTCGCCGTCAGGCCATGTACTTCGGCGGCAAGGACGATCCTGGCTTCCTCCAGACTTCGCTCGTGTTCAACGAGATGACGCCGAGCGGCGGTATAGCACCTGAAGACCACATGTTCCTCTACTTTACGGTCGAGTGCTGGGCCAAGGCCGATGCGTCCGGCCTCGAGTCGCCCGATCTCCAGGTGATGGTCGAACGTCCGATCTGGACCGGTGCCGCGAACGCCGCGGACGAGTCGTACCTCCGCAAGAACTTCCTGATCGGTCTGAAGGGCGGGCGCTGGTACACCAAGTTCGATTCTACCGGTGTTGACCGCAAGCAGGCTGTTGAAATCACCGATGGTCCTGCGGCCACCACCAACTGGACGCATATTGCGGCGACCTATGACGGCACCGCGCTTAAGCTCTATGTCAACGGTGTCTGCTGCAACACCCACAAGACCTCCATTCAGCCTGAACACGGCGTAGCGGCGGCGTTCCATGATTTCGGCCTGGATCCGCCAGATGATACCAAGCGTACGGATGTGATCTGGGCCGATGAGATTGGTAACCGTGCGGTCGTTTATCAGATGATTTCGATTCTGATCGGCGCCGATGCTAAGACTTATTACGGTATTGCGCCGGACCTCGCATGGCATGAGCGTAGTATTATGACTGGTGTCGCGCCGTACTACTTCAGCGAAGCATCAGCTGCGACGCTGAACGACTATACCGGATATTTTAAGGGCTATATCGACGAAGTCCGTATCTGGGACGGAGCGCGTCCCGCCGCCGACATCCTTTCTGACGTGAAGACCCGTAAGCGCTACAATCGTGATGACGCGCTGTCGAATCGTAGCAAGGTCCTCGGCGAAATCCGCAGCGGTCGCGGTCGTTCGCCGCTTTCGACCGCGATGCTGTCGCCGGAGCTGCGCTACCACTGGTCGTTCGACCACATGCCGGGTGCGGTGGACGCCGCTGATGTCTCCGCGCTACCCGCCGGCTTCAAGACGAGCGACGGCACGGCGGACGGTATGGCCGTCTGGGCGCGTCCCGTGAAGGTCGACGGCAGCCGCTGGGTGACTCCGTGGCTCCTGTCGATCGACGAGTCGATCCGCTCCAGGATCTACACCGATCTCGCCTGGGTGCCGTGGATCCGCAACACCGTCTCGCACCTGCCGCGTGTCGACGGACTTACCCGTGACTCGCTCTTCTGGTCAGAGAATTTCGCGGGAGGCGTTCCCGCCACCGCGTACGGGCTTCCGAACTACGATTTCGCCCGTACGGCCGAGCCGCAGTGCAGCTGGTATCAGCAGCTCTACGTCCGTCCCGACGGTACGATCTACAGTCAGGACTACCCGACTTACAAGGGCGATCTCTATCAGTTCGCGATGCGCGAGACCCACACCGAGGGTGATGACCTCATTCCGCTCGGCGGCGTCTACGCCAAGCGCATTTCCGCGACCGAGGGCGGCATGTGGGATGACCTTGGTGCCGCTGATGCTTGGGCCGAAACCGTCGTGGACAGCGATCATAACGGGCTTCCTGATTGGTGGGAACAGTACGCCCGTCAGAACCTCTCCGCAGATCTTCGTCCGTGGGATGACTTCATGTGGGATACAACCGTTATCTATAACGGGCTCGAGATGCCGGCGTGGCGTGCGTACCTCCGCGATCTTGCGCTCGGTCTTCTGCCCGACGGCAAGTACCATGACGGCACTAACGGCACGCTCGATTACCGCGACACCCGTGACCTCGACCACGACGGCATGCCCGACTGGTGGGAGGATATGTACGGAATCGACACCGGCTCGGTCGCCGATGCGAAGGCCGACCCCGACAACGACGGCCTCTCCAATTACCAGGAGTACCGCATCGAGCAGGATTCCCTCTACATGCTGAATCCGTCGCTTACTCGCACGTTCGTCGGACAGGTCGAGACCGACTACTTCCTGCAGACGACCAACGCCGAAGGCAGGGCCGTGTATCTCGGCGAGCTCTACGCCGACCACGACTTCATGGAAGATGACGTCGAAGACGTGAACGGTTATGACCGCACGCGTTACGACGCCTACGCCGACCCTGACGAGGACGGATGGTCCAATTTCGCCGAAATGCGCTACGCCGGCTTCAAGATGGATACCGCCGCGCGCTTCGCGACCCATTATTTCGCTCAGACCGAGGTGAAGGACTTCCCGATCCCGGTTGTCCATGCGACGCTCCGTTATCACGGCGATACCGGCACCGGCAGCGCCACGAACATGATTTATGTCGAGGCCTATTCGGGCAATAACCTCCAGAAGTCCCCGAGCGCGGTTTATGCCGTCACACCCGGTTCGACCCAGAGCCGTACGATCTACCTCGGCGAATACAGCGACCGAGTCTATCACGGAACGCTCACGCCCGGACATGTCCAGGCCGGCAAGGACAACATCCAGCTCGAGGGCTGCTTCATTCAGCAGAACGAGAAGTGGACTTGGCTTGCGGGTGGAGTCATGAATTTCGGCACTTATGAAGAGATGTACCGCGCGTTCTGCGCAGACCCGACCATTCAGATCACGCGTCAGGAGAACCAGTGGTTCCAGCTGCAGTCGATGCTCAGCTCGCAGGCGGTCCTTCAGATCTCCGTCGACGACAAGACGCAGAAGGGCTACCTCTATCTCGATTACTCACGTGTCGGCGAAATCGACATGATCACCGGCGACTTCTCGATCGACCTTACGCCGATCAGAGACTACTTCATGGCCGATACGCTTGTCGCGGTGCCGCAGCTCTTCTTCCGCATCAATTACAAGTCGATGTTGCCGACGATGCAGAATAATAAGCTGACGATTTCGTTGGCCGAACCTGATCAGGGCATCCTGAACGAAGGTAAGACCGCGTTTGTCGCGTGGATGGATAAGGACGGTAACGGCGTCTACACGCCAGGTGTCGATCCGATCGGTTTCGTCAAGGATGTCGAAGTCGGCTGGGATCAGGTCCCGGCGATCGACATCGAGATGACGGACGCTTCGCAGGCAGCCGGTCAGCGCTTCTCCTACGCGACCGCGTCCAATGACGTCGTCCGCGTCGTCCGTATCGGCGTCAACGGTGAGACCGAGGGCTTCCAGCCTCGCATTATCTTCAGCCGCGACCGCAATGCGATGACCCGCGATTACGTCTTTGAAGGCGACCTCGTCTCCGGCGGCAAGTACGGTCTCGACTGGGACAACCTCCGCGCCGACCTCCAGGCGTTGGAAGGCGTCAAGCTCAGGGACGTGACCTCCGTCAACTATGCGGTGGTCGACGGCGCCTGCTCGATGCAGAACCTCGATACGAATCTCTTCATCACGACGTTCGCGGTTAATTATACCTCTGAGCCAGTCAAGCCGACGGTTTATTCGCCGTCCGAGAAGGCTGACGGCATCGTGGAGACTGTCCGTCCGACGTTCCGTTGGACCGGCGCCGACGGCTACACCGCCTTCCGTCTCCAGATCTATGACGAGACGGGAGCGACCAAGCTCTACGACTCCGACGTCCAGACGCTGCCAGCCCGTGACAGCTCGTCCCGTTATTACTGGACGGCGCCGGTGTTCATCGGTACCAACGTCCTGGCTGACGCCTGGGCGCTTGATAACCACAAGTCGTACAAGTGGCGCGTCGCGATGTACAACCAGAAGTTCTCCGAGACGACGGACGGCGCCTCGCTCTGGAGCGATTGGGCGACGATGCGTGCGGAGCTCGCCGACACGAACGATAAGTCAACGCTTTACGGAACGGTGAAGACGGTCGTTAAGTACTTCGGTCCGGCGACCAACACGCTCGACCAGGTCGTTGTCCAGCTCTTCAAGAACGCCGATCTTACCGGCGTCCCGGCGGCGCAGACCCGGCTCTTCGACGTCTCCGGTGACATCTCCGATCTCACCAACGGCATCGAGGTCGTGTTCCACGGCCTTGAGGACGGCGAATATTACGCGTGCGCCTTCATCGACCGCGCGGATCCGGAGACCGGCGCGGGCGACTGCATCCGCCAGCGTTACGAGACCTGGGGTTACTCCGCGCAGGTGGGCCTCGGTTACTCGAATATCTGGAATCCGCTCGGCGCCAAGTCCGCCGCGGAATCCGTGAAGATTCCGTCCGTCACCGTCTATATGGAGGATACCGACGTCAATGGCGACGACATCCTCGACTGGGATCAGGACGAGGAGCTGCTCAAGGTGGCTTCCACTTCCGCCGGTGAATCGGCGCTCGCGGGCGATTCCGACGGTGACGGCCTTAGCGACTTCGACGAAGGCGACAAGAGCTACACCAAGGCGAACATGTGGGATACCGACGGTGACGGCATGCCCGACGGCTGGGAATACCTCTTTGCCGGTACGGATCCCCTCACTGCCGACGCCGACAAGGTCGTTGACGGCGATCTCATGGCCTACGCCGAGTACGCCAGCCGCGTGATCACGGTTCGTGCCACCGCCACCGGCGCCGAGGAGACCTACATCATCCCCGGCACCAATGAATACTTCATCGGCGACAACGTCAACGGTCAGCAGTTCTATTCGACCTTCGACTACAACGGCAGCTACGGCCGCGGCGGACTGGTGACCGTCGAGGATTCTGAGCAGTACAACCTCGTGACCATCACCAACACCCTCGGCGGCGCCGAGTACAAGGTGATCTTCGAGATCGATAATCCGGTCGTCGGAGTGGGCACCAACGTCAACGAGGAGACGGGCTGGATCCCCGAAGGTCCCGACGGCGGCCCGTACACCCTTGGTGCGAAGACGAACCTCAATGTCACTGTCCTCGCCGAGACTAACCTGGTCACGGCGGTCGAAACGATCGACATCTCGCTCGGCGAGAACCGCGTGATCGCCATCGACAACGCCGCGAAGGTCGTGCTGGTCCATGCGCAGGTCTACGACGAATTCGGCTTCACGCAGACCACGGCGGTTGATCCGGCAGACGAACACACCAAGCCGTTCACGGCGCTCGACAAGTACCTGGTGATCCGTTATCTCTCCGCGATCGGCATCGGTCCTGGCGAGGAGGAGATCAACAAGAAGAAACTGTGGAAGTACTACTCGCTCATCCCGATGGTCAAGGACGGCGACGGCATCAGTGATCTTACGGACGACAAGTCGGCGATCAAGCAGGTCAAGGACGCGACCGACAAGTACGGCGACGGCATCGCCGACGGCTGGGAACTCTACGTGATGTTCGGCACGAACGGCGTTACGAACGTCGTCGCGAGCGCCACGATGAAGCCGGCCGAGACGGAGATCAATCCGTGGAAGTACGGCGATCGTTCGCTCGACGTCGACGGCGACGCGCTTGATCTCGTCCACGAATACAGCGACGGCAAGGATCCGTCCGATCCGTGGGATCCCTATTCGGTATATAAGCTCATCCTCGCGGAGGGCGTGATCGAGGCGGAGACCCTACCGTTCCTCGATTCCGAGGTGCGTCGCTTCGGCGTCAAGAAGGACGATATCGACGACGACTGGGATCTCGACATGATCTCCAACGGACAGGAGGTGTGGGGTTACTACAAGGACCGTGTCGCCCTTGCGGACATCTGCGAGACCAACGCTTGGTCCGACGGCTTCACGCCGGACTACTTCCGCGCGCTCACCAACCTCACGCCGGTCACCTACCTCGGCGAGATCTACAACGGCGCCGAGTTCATCGAACCGCAGGTGCGCAAGCTCTTCGGCATCCAGGATCTCCAGCGTGCCGGCACCCGCGATCTCTATAACTCCGGATGGGACATCTGGTCGATTGTTCGCGGCAGCATCTACAAGCGCGAGCAGACCGGTGTCGGCGAAGTGTCCGAGGATCTCAGCTACTGCGTCAAGTTCCTTTACGCCGTCTGGCCCGATGAGTTCACGGGCGCGACGCAGGACGACGTGATCCAGTTTGTCAACGACCACTATCAGGCCAACGTCTCCACGCTCGACGGCGTCATCACGACCCTCGGCGGCATGGACTACATCAAGCGCACCGTCAAGGAGCATTCGGCGAATAGCTTCGACGTCGCCGGCTACGCGATCCCGGAGCCGGAGGTCAACGTCAAGTTCCGCTACTACGGCAACGATGCCCACGATATCGTCGTTGAGGCCTATCAGACCTCCTCTACCTATCCGGAGCGCGGCGAGCAGATGACCGCCAGCTGGTCGGTCGCGCCGCTCTTCGATTCCGGCACGGCCTACGTCACGCTGAAGGCGACGAGCAAGGGAACCCTCAAGCAGGGTAAGTGCCGCTTCTTGGCGTATATCGATAATGACGGCAGTTCCACGTTCTCGGCCGCGGATACTTTCGCGGTGGCTACTGCCAACATCGGTTTCGCCGGCGCTTATGTCGAAATGACGCTCGGCGATCCGAACCTCGGCTTCCCGGCGTTTACTTTCAATGACGGATCCAATTTCGTGTCGCAGATCAAGATCGTGCGCACTCATATCAACGGAATGCCGTTCCTCGATGAGGACGGTAATGGGCCGCACACTGTCTACCATCGTGAGTTCGCAAACAATGTCGAGCGCCTTACGGTGTTCCCTGATGATTATATCTGGGATGGCACGCGTGATGATGCGGGTACCATCGCTCATTATATTGGCGTGGACAAGGGTATTGACATCAATACTGGCAAATATAAGAAGTACGCAGGGTTTGATGTTGAGAGTGTCACTTATGAGATTCTCGAGGGAATTGGACCGTTCACCGTATCAAATCTGACCGAATACGCGGTAATTACATCCAATAAGGTTAATGAAGGCTGGGTGTTCAAGACGAATGTCGTTAGCGGCATTGGCGGGAATAAGACGTTCACAATCAATTATTCCAAGAAGCGCGATATTGCGGACGTAAATGTTTTCGCTGATCAGCTTGAGGATGGCGATGTGTATGCCGCCTTTACGATTCCGACTGACACTCCGGCGACGAAGTTCTGGCTCAAGTGGGACGGCACCACTTATCCAAGCGGATCCGGAATCGACCTGAAGAACTTCTCGGGCAGGAAGATCACCTGCACTGAGGATACCGGATATCCGATTTCGGGATCGGCGAACGGTCTCGTCCGCATCAAGCTGTCGGATTATCTTCCTGAAGGAGAAGCCCTGGTCGGAGTTCACGAGCTTCGTATCTGCCTTGGTAACGACAGGTTCTCGAGTGTCGGTGCAGACAACGAGTGGAGCCAGGCCGCTACGTTCTCTGTTGGAGAGAAGGCGACGCGTAACGGCAAGATCACCGTCATCGTCAAGCATCCGCTTACGAGCTTCGGAAATAACGTGACGGTTGCAGTGTATGATCGTCCCGACTTTGCCAATCCGGTCGCTATCGTCCGTGATGGCAATGGAAGCACTGATAGCGAGATTACTATCAATAACCTGCGTGAGAATGGCGAATACTATGTCGCGGCGTGGTATATCAAGGATGACGCTGACGGACGTAGCGGCGAGGTTGATTCGGCTGGCGTGCCGATTTCCGACGCGACAGTTAGAATGCCTTATGACACCTGGGGTTATGTTAGCGCCATCGGAACAGTCACTAACGGATTTAACGCGTTGGCAATTAAGGCCGAATCCAAGGTCTCTGTAACCAACTATGTTTGGTTGCAGGACACGGACTGGAATGATAACGGTAAGATCGACCGGAGTGAGGACTTCTTCGACATCGACGGCATTACCCTCAAGGGCGGTGGTACGAAGATGCTCTATATCGACGATTTCGACCTTGACGGACTCCCAGACAACTACGAGGAACAAGAGGAGGCGCCGGAGGAAGAAGAAGAGGACACCGATAATAAGGTTACCTCGAAGGATGTTATGGCGTATTATGAGGCGTCTGACATGCTCTTCGTCGGACTCAGCAACACCGGCGGCGATTCAAATCTCGTTTGGTGCGCGGTGGTCGATCGCGATGGTATTGATCATAGTTTCACGCTGAATGATGGTTCGCTTCAGCTGCAGACACCGGCTTCGGCGCTCGGTACGCTCTACTCAACCTACGATTACTATTATAGCGGTGCGTCGCCGCGTAAGGATTCAAGCAAGTGGCAGGGCATCGGCACGAATGTGACCTACGATTCGACCTGGACCGTTCAGCGCATGCGCACGGGCAAGGCGAAGTTCGTCCACGCTCAGGTCTATTCGCTCTTCGGCTTCGATCCGAAGACCTGCGTCGGCGATGATGACGCGGTGAACACCAAGAACTTCACCCGCAATGACAGGTATCTCGTCTGCCGTTACCTCGAGGCCATTGGCGTCGAAGGTGTCTCCGAGAAGGACATGAGCGACAGCGGCAACTGGATCTGGTCGCTTAAGGCCGGAAATAAGCTCGACCAGGATCGTGACTCGGTCGCCGACGGTTGGGAGCTCTACGTGATGTTCGGACCTGATACCGCGAAATATGATTTCGCGAACGGATCCAGTATCACCGCGGCTGATCTCACCAATTCGGTCCCGGCGCAGATCATCTCGCCGTTCGACGGACGCGACGGTCAGGCGTACTCCTATGCCGACCAGCAGGCGTTCCCGGCCGGAGCGGCCGAGGATTCGACCAACCTCTGGCTTAAGATCGCGCAGGAGTTCGACAACGGACAGAGTCCGACCGACCCGTGGACGATCGATTCCGACGCCGATGGCATTGCCGACTACATCGCGTTCTACTACAACGTGAAGGGCGCGAACTCCGCGAAGGACGATGATGGTGACGGACTCTCCAACTACGCTGAATACCTAATCAGTGAAGTGTTCAGGTTTACCAAGCTTGATCCGAAGAACGCTAAGACTGACGGTGCCTGCATCGACTACTTCCGCAAGGCGGGCGAGTTCTACTTCGGCGAGATGTTCACCGATCACGACCGGGTCAACGACAACTGGGAGGACTACTTCGGTGCGAAGTGGACTAACAGCGGCATCTTTGATCCGTTCGACGATCCTGATGACGACGGCTGGTCTAACTACGCCGAGTTTATGGCCGGTACCGATCCGACGTACGGACGCCGTGCCGACACGGTCAATCCCACGAACGGTGAGCTGATTGTCGAGGCCTCTTACCCGGTGCCGACCATCAAAGCGACAATCGTCTACAACGGATCTGCCAGCATCGGCAGCAGCTCGTTCCTCATTAAGGCGTGGACTGATGCTGAGATGAAGGGTGCTCCAGATGCGGCATGGGTCGCCGCCGTCGGTGCGACGAATACGCCGAGCGTTACAACTGGAAGAGCCGTCACCTTCATGCTTAAGGATCCCGAGCCGGTCGTAGCTTCTGCCGGAGATGCCGAGAACGGCGGCAGCAGATCGGATTCGCTCGGTGGTGACGAGGATTCCGGTGTTGTTGTCAAGAAGCCGACGCAGCTCATCCATAACGGCGGCGTTCGTGAGGGTCGGAATACCTTCGTCGTATTCGCCGACCTCGATGGCAATCAGATGTACACTGCCGGTGAGCCCTTTGGCGTTGTCAATAATGTCAATGTTGGCTGGAACGCTGCCGAGTTCATGGTTGAGCTTACGGATACTCATCCCGTCTTCGCGCGTCTTGACATCACCGATGCGGTCAACGACCGCGAAGATAAGTATGGCGAAGAGAGCGGAAACTGGGATCAGGTGACGGGTGGCCATGTCTCCGGCGGCGACCTTGAGCGTGTCCGCGTGGTCCGCACCCTCATCGACGGCATCGGCGTTGATGACCCGATCCTCGTGGGTGTTGGTGTCCATAATGGCAATCGTGTTGTCATGGATAAGTGGCTTGATGTCGCGAACTGCCGTTGCGTGATTCACGAAGGCGACTTCCTCACCAACGGATGCTTTGACATCGACTGGGAGTTCTTCGACGCAGATATCGGTCCGGCCATCGGCAAGAAGTATAATCGCGTGATCGGAACGACGACTGATTTCTATGGCAATCCGCAGCCGATAACCGAAGAGGTCACCATTGCTGGCACCAGTGTCGTGTATCGCGTCGTGCTCGGCAACTGCGATATCTCGACGGCTTTGACGAACAATCTCGTCGCGACCGCGATCGTTCGTAAGTATGACTTCGAGCGCGTCGTCGCGATTCCCGTCAGTGTTGACAACGATAACGGCGTTGTCTACTCTGCGGCTCCGACCTTCAACTGGAAGATGCCGTATAATCTCAACAGCTATACCGCGTTCGAGCTTGAGATCGCCGATGCTGATACGGGCGCGACGGTTTACGATTCCGGTATGCGCCTCGTGCCGGTGATGAAGGGCGGCATGTACAGCTGGAAGGCCGACCCGATCGTCGGAATCTTCCTCGCTAAGAGTGGCAATTGGAAGTGGCGCGTCGCGATGTGCAATGCCAAGTTCAAGACGCCGTTGTGGTCTGATTACGCGAACTTCTCGACCGCTGTCAATACGCAGCAGCCGCTGAACGATCACGGCTACTCGTCGATCGGCGTCAGCGTCAAGTACACCGGACCGAGCGCGGTCCTCAATCAGCTCGCTGCGGAAGGCAAGGTCGGCAAGCTCGTGATTGAGGCGTACACCGCGAACGACTTCTCCGGCGCGCCTGTCGCCGCCGCTTACGCGACCGACAAGACCTCCGTCTCTGATCCTTCGATCCTCACCAATGACGCGGTGCTGGTCGGTCTCGATGCGAATGGCACCTACTATATTCGCGCATTCATCGATTCGAATGGCAACGGCGTCAAGGATGACTTCGAGTCGTGGGGCTACTCCTCCGAGGCGATCAAGCTCGCCGGACGGACCACGGTGCCGGTCGTCGGCTTCTATCTTGAGGACGCCGATACCGACGGCGACTGGTTGCCGGATGCCTGGGAGTATGCGGAAGCCGGCTGGACCGGTGATTGGGAGGATGTCAAGAAGCAGAAGGAAGCCGAAGTGCTGAGTGACGGCAAGGTGCTGTTCTCGACCACTCTCGAAACGGATGCGATTTCGAAGCTTACCGGTTTCTCCAGTTACGCCAAGGGCGCTTCGCTGACGATCTTCGAGAACGGCTCCGCTGTGACTGGACTTATCGGCGATGGTAGTCTGAGCGCTGGCGGATGGACTTTTGATTCGATCCGTGAAGCGGTCAATGGAGAAATCAAGGTTCGGGAGGATTCCGTTAAGATTGCCGCCGTTACTCTTGATTACGCGACCGGCAAGGTACACCTCTTCGTCGATGCCGAGGTTGCCATGTCGCTTGCCGGCAAGACGCTGAGCCAGATCTACGCGATAACCCCTGGTTCTACCAAGACGGTGAGTATCAAGATCTTCCGCAAGGCTTCGCTCGCGCAGGCTGCCTGGGTGCTGGTCGATACTAAAACGGCTTCGGTCGGTGCTGATGCGGTCGAGGTGACCGTCGATACGGGAATTGGTCCGGCCGATATTCAGAGCGGCTTCTACAAGGTCGAGGTTTGCGAATAAGCTTAAGTATCCAATAGAATTCAGGAATCGAAATTAAATGAAGAAGGCAATCAACAAGGTTCTCGTCATCAATTCCGGCTCGTCGAGCTTGAAGTACCAGCTCTTCGATATGAAGAAGGGCGTTCGTTTGGCGAAGGGACTCGTCGAGCGTATCGGCTGCGGCGGCCCTAAGGATCATTCAGAAGCGCTTAAGACCGTTGTCGCCCAGCTTGGCGATCTCGCGAAGGGTATTGACGCGATTGGACACCGCATTCTCCATGGTGGTGAGGTGTTTAAGGATTCCGCACTTATGAACAAGGCGAACATGGCGAAGGCCAAGAAGCTCGTCAAGTTCGGTCCGCTCCATATGCCGGCCAATCTCGGCGGTATTGAGGCGTGCGAGAAAATCTTCAAGGGCGTTCCGAACGTTGGCGTCTTCGATACGGCCTTTCATATTGCCACCATGCCCGATTGCGCCGGTATGTACGCGATTGATCCGAAGTACTATAAGAAGATGGGTATCCGCAAGTACGGGTTCCACGGCACTTCGCACAAGTTCATCACCCAGGAGGCGGCCAAGTTCCTCAAGAAGCCGCTTGCTAAGGTTAACCTCGTTACCTGTCATCTCGGCAACGGCTCTTCGCTCGCCGCGATCAAGGACGGCGGAGTTGTTGATACGACGATGGGTCTTACCCCGCTTGCGGGACTCGTGATGGGGACTCGTTGCGGTGATATCGACGCTGCGGCCGTGCTCGCTATCATGGAAGCAGAGAAGAAGACTCCGGCGGAGATGGATACGCTCCTCAACAAGAAGTCGGGTCTTCTCGCTCTCGCCGGATCCTCCGACTGCCGTGATCTCTGCGCAGGCGCTGCGAAGGGATGCAAGCAGTGTGAACTCGCGCTCGAAATGCTCGCCTACCGTGTCGCTCTCTATATCGGCGCGTACAACACCGTTATCGGTGGAGCGGACGCAATCATCATGACCGGTGGCATCGGCGAGAACTCGTCCGAAGTCCGTGAGAAGATCATCGCCCGTCTTGGTGCGCTCGGCATTAAGCTTGACAAGAAGGCCAACAAGGTTCGTGGTGAGGTCAAGATCATTTCCGCGAAGGGTTCGAAGATCCCCGTGATCGTTATGCCCACCAACGAGGAGCTCATGATCGCGAAGGATACGCTCCGCGTCCTTTCGAAGTAACCTCATTCTCCAACTCCAACTTTTTCTCCAACTTAGAAATGAACGCAATCAAGAATATTATCGAGAAGGCCAGCAAGTTGAACGGCAAGGTCGTCCTGCCTGAAGGACAGGATCCCCGTGTCATTACCGCCGCATGCGCGTGTGTGGAGCGCAAGATTTGCTCGGTCGTCGTACTCGGCACCCCTGCTGAAATCGCCGACGCAGAAGCCAAGGCCGGTAAGAAGCTTTCCGACTTCGGAATCCCTGCGGTCGACTACACACAGGGCGATGCCGAACTTGAAAATCTTTATCTTGAGTCTTGGAACGCCAAGGAGTCGAAAAAGCCTGTGGAGAAGCAGAAACTCATCGACCTCGCCGGCGCTCAGAAGACGCTTCGCACCAAGCGCATCTATTTTGGCGGCATGATGGTGAAGACTGGTCGTGTCAACGGACTCGTCGCCGGCTCTATCGCTTCCACCGGCGACATGCTTCGCGCCGCGTTTCATACGCTCGGAACCCAGAAAGGAGTGAAGACCGCGTCTTCCTGCTTTATTCTCGACCTCGCGGCGCCGACGGCATCCGGAGATGTCGTTCTCGCTTTTGGTGATTGTGCCGTGATTCCCAACCCGACGGCCGAGCAGCTCGTCGACATCGGCCTCGCCACGGCTCAGACCTATAAAGATCTTACCGGCAACGAGCCGCGTGTCGCGTATCTGTCGTTTTCCACGAAGGGCAGTGCGGCCGGCGATATGGTTGAGAAGGTTCAGAAGGCGGTCGAGCTCGCCCGCCCTGTTTTCGCCGAGAAGGGTATCAAGATGGACGGCGAACTACAGTTCGATGCAGCCATCGTTCCTTCGACCGGCAAACAGAAGAATCCTAACGGCGAGATTCAGGGTAACGCCAATGTCTTCATCTTTCCCGACCTTAATGCCGGTAACATTGGCTACAAGATCGCGCAACGCCTCGGTAAGGCTGACGCGATCGGTCCGAATCTTCAGGGTCTTGCCAAGGCGATGAATGATCTCTCTCGTGGCTGCAATGCAGAAGATATTGTTGGAACTATCGCGGTAACGCTTCTTCAGTCTACGACTAAATGATGACAGATAAGCAGATGCTGGAGCGCGCAGCGCAGGTTTTCGATATCGAGATCAGGGGTCTCGAATCGGTAAAGGCTTCGCTTGATGCCAGCTTCACTACGGCGATTGAGATGATGCTGTCCGCTCAGTCGGAAGGCGGCATTGTCGTCGTGACTGGTGTTGGCAAGAATCTGCACATCGCGGAGAAGATGTCCGCCATCTTTTCGTCGACCGGTACGCGCTCCATCGTCCTCAATCCTGTGCAGGCGATGCACGGCGATCTAGGCATGGTGTCGGCGAAGGATGTTCTTATCGCGCTTTCCTTCTCCGGTGAGTCCGCCGAGGTCAATAACCTTATACCGGCAATTCGCCGGCACGGTCTCAAGGTGATCTCGATGACTCGCGACCCAGAGTCGACTCTTGCCAAGCTCTCGGATTGTCATATCGCGATTCCATGTGGTAAGGAGGCATGTCCGTTCGGCATGGCGCCGACGAATTCCACTACCGCCACTATGGCCATGGGCGACGCCCTCGCGATGGTGATGATTGATGCGCAGCAGTTCAAGATCGAGGCCTACGCGATGAATCATCCTGCCGGTGCGATCGGAAGGGCGCTAGTGATGAAGGTTACTGACATCATGCGCACCGGGGAAAAGCTTGCCGTGGTCGCTCCGTCTGCTAGTGTGCTTGAAACCGTAATGGCGATGACCAAGGCGAAGGGAGGCGCGGCGGCGATCGCCGATGAAGGTGGAAAGCTGCTTGGCGTTTTCACCGACGGTGACTTCCGCCGAGTGATGAGCGCTGGTGAGAGCTCGGTCCTGCAGGATGACATCGCTTCCCACATGACGAAGTCCCCGATGTTTGTCTACGACGATGCTTACGCGGCGGAGCTTCTGAAGATCTTCGAGAAGAAGCACATCGATGACCTTCCGGTGTGTGATCGGTCCGGCAGGGTGGTTGGACTCGTCGACATCCAGGATCTGCCCAAGATGAAGGTACTTTAATCAAAAAGCTAAGGAGGTCAGACATGAACATGAAGAAGACTCTGGTTGCTGTTACGTCCGTGATTGCGGTTACCGTCGCGCTCGCGGCCCCCAAGAAGGCGCCTAAGGCGATGGCCGGCGCTGACGAGATGACCACCACCGGCAAGGGCGCGAAGATCCTCGTCGACCAGGCTCCGAGGATTGGTAGGGCGGCGTGCATGATGGCTCCTTCTCTTCCTGGTGGAACACAGATTGGGCAGTGCTATAAGAAGCCGCGCAATTGGATTGTCCTGGAGACGAAGTATACTACCTACGGTACGGAGACATCGCGTTTTCTCGATCAGCTGACTTTCACCTGGCACGTGATGCTCGAGACGAAGAGCGCGACTGAGAATAAGGGCAATAGGGAAGGTCTCGCCCCCTACAGCTATTTCTCGACCTCGATGACCTACTTCAATATCCCGCAGGGATCGCATGCGTCATCGGTTGTCCTTCCGCCTTCCTATCTTGAGCGTTACGGTGAGCCTAAGGCGGTCGGATTCACGATTTCCAATCAGAACGGCGATGAGCTATTCTGTGGCTCGGTCAGCGAAATTCAGGGAATTAAGCCAAACGAGAAGTTCTGGGACAATGACAACATCATGAACGCTTCCGGCAAGGACGGCAAGCCGATGATTGAGCGTCGGCAGGGTCTTTTGGATCGGTCCAAGACCATCTGGGCGCTTGTGTACCCGAACGACTACGAAACCACTCTTCAGTAATCCAAGACTATGGCGAAGAAGATCCTTACTCTCGATATCGGCGCCGCGAATATCGCGCTTGCCGAATATGAGCTTGGTGCGAAAGGCGCGTTGACGCTTGTCAACTACGGCACTGCTGCGCTCGCCGCTCCGATTGATACCGGTGATGCCGCGACGATTCTTTCACCTGCGTTGCTGGAGCTTGTGCGGGAGAAGGGTTTCAAGCCTGGAGATGTCGCGGTTTCGGTTTCGGGACAGATGGTGTTTCCACGCATTGCGGCGATTCCTGCGATCGGCGGAGACGAGAAGTTCGAGCAGAACATCCGTTATGAGATTGAGCAGAACGTTCCGTTCCCGTTTGACGAGATGGTCTGCGACCGACAGATTCTCGGAGATACTGCGGATGGCGATAAGAGCGTGCTCATTGCTGCCGCCAAGATTGAGCAGATCGAGACGATTACCGATGCCGTCGCGTCTGCCGGCTTTCGTCCGCTGCTTGTGGATATCGCTCCATTCGCCACTTTAAGCGCGCTCAAGGCCGCGAGTGCGGAAAATGATGGATCGGTGATTGTGCTGGATATCGGCGCCAAGACCACTTCGCTGATGATTGTCGAGGGCGAGAAGGTTTACAACCGTTCTATTCCGATTGCCGGTAATAACATCACCCGCGAGATTGCACAGTCGTTCGGCATCACCCAGGTGGAGGCCGAGCAACTCAAGAAGGACAAGGGCTATGTCGCGCTTGGCGGCGTCGTTGAAGACGAAGACGAGGTGGCCGATCGTGTTTCCAAAGTCTGTCGCGCGGTGATGAGCCGGCTTCTCGCGGAAATCTCGCGTTCGGTCAATTTCTATCGTTCTCAGCAGGGAGGAACGGCGCCGCATCGTCTCTATCTTACCGGTGGTACGGCATTGTTGCCGCAGGCCGACCGCTTCTTCTCTGAGTCGCTGCAGATCGAAGTTGAGTTTTTCAATCCGTTTGAGTTCGTCGGTGTCGGTGATGCGGTAGATGCTGATGCGTTATCCACAGACGGAGCTCTGCTTTCGCCGACCATCGGTCTGGCGCTTCACGCGTCTGGCCAGTCGTTCTTTACGATCAATCTGCTTCCGCCTTCGCTTATCGAAGCAAGGGCGGAGAAGGCCAAGGTCCCGTATGTGGTCGCGGCAGCCGTTGTGTTTATCGCTGCGCTCGTTGTTGCGCTATTGGCGGTCGGTCGTTCGGCCGACGTGACCGAAGCTGTTCGTGAGGGGCTTGATGCGAAAGTCATGGGGCTTAAGAACTACGAGAAGAAGATCAAGGCGGCGGACGAGTCCGTTGAGGCCGCCAAGGTCCGTGCGGATGCGTTGAAGTCGTTGATCGCTTCGCGTTCCGCTCCGGTGGTTCGCCTTAACGCTATCCGCGGTGCGCTTGCTCAGGGGATGTGGATCGAGAAGCTTGACGGCGAACGGATCACGATTCGCGGCTGGGTTGATGATTTGGATCGGCTGGTGGAGAAGGATGCCGCTTCCAACGGCAACAAGCGTCGTACCGCGTCGGAAATCGTGGTTGCGAAGCTCAAGGGTTCCGCTGCCGTCGATGCTTCCGGAGTGAAGATCGCCGATATGTCGACCATTGGCAAGAACGGGGATATTGAGCAGTTCACGGTGGAGGTGAAGTTCAAATGAACAAGACGAAGATAATCCTGATTTCGATTGGCGGAGTCACGCTTCTCGCTACACTTGTGCTTGCGTATCTCATTTACAGCGCCGTCTCGGCGAGGGGAGAAAGTAGCGAAGAGCTTGAGTATCTTGAGTCAGAAGCAGGGCGGCTCACGCGAATGAGCGTTTATCCGGGTCCTGAGGCTGTCAAGGCGACGGACGACAATCGTAAGTCAATTGCTGAGTGGTCGGAGTTGGCCATGGGGCTGGCGTCGTCTGGTGACCAGAAGTTTGAAGACACTACGCCCGCTTCCTTCAAGGCGTTTATCAACGATGAGGCAAAGCGTTACGCCGTGTTGCCGGGATCGGCGGACGGACATTTCGTCAAGGGTGATTTCGGCTTCGGATTTGACGAATACATCCACAAGGGCAAACTTCCTGCCGCGGCGGACCTTCCGCGCCTGCAGCGCGAGTGGAATGACATTTCGGTTTTCCTCGGTATCCTCATTGACGCGAAGGCGTCGTCCGTCTCCGAGCTTCAGCTCGTGAAGGAGGTTAAGGAGGAGGAGCCGCGCCGCGGTAAGCGCAAGCGTCAGCAGAAGAAGTCGGATGACGAAGCCAAGCCTGATATTACCCGTTTCAACATCGTCTTCACCGCGAGTCCTGATGCGCTGGTGAAGATCTTTAACGATATCGCCGGAAACGCGCGATTCGTGGTCGCCGAGGAGTATTCTTTCCTTCGTTCGCCTGATGAACTCGCCGACAGGCTCGGAGATAGGACCGCGAAGAAGCCTGAGGCCGGTGGACGTCACCGTCGTCGTGCGGTAACCATCCAGGATGAAGAGACGGACGACACTAAGTCGACCGGCGTCGTCACCGATCCCGCCACGATCGCAGATTTCAAGGTAAGCATGAAGGTTGCGGTTTATGATTTCCGCACCAAGGCCAAACCGCAGCTCGAGAAGGAGGAACAGGAATGATCGCCTCTGCCAACAATAAGAACTTCATCGTCGCGCATTATGAATGGCTCGCTCTCGGAGTCGCGGTCGCCACGTTGATTGCCGCGGTAATATATGCAGTAGGGGCCTTCGGGGAGGATCCGGATGAGGCTTCAACCGACGTTGTCGCACGTTTCCGTCGTCCCGCGTCTCAGAACGGTGATGTCGGTGTTAAACCGGTGGATCTTTCCGATTACGAGCGCACTTCCGCTTTGCTGGACCCCAAGAAGGTTCCGCATGTTTCAGACATCTCGACCAAGGACGGCAGCTTCCTTGCCAGTGCTGCGCGCGTGTTTTGCGAACACTGCCGTCGTCCCATGCCGTTCCGCGCCGAAATTTGCCCTTTCTGTAAGCAGGCCCCTAAGGTCAAGGAACTGCCGGTGGTTGTTGTTGATGCAGATGGTGACGGAATGACGGACGAATGGGAGAAGAAGTACGGGCTTAATCCCGCGGACGCTGCGGATGCTGTGTTGGATAAAGATGGTGACGGGTTCACGAATCTCGAGGAGTTCATGGCGAAGACAGATCCAACGAATCGGAACGATCATCCTGATTATCTTGATTCGCTTTCGATCGTGCTGCCGCTTGTGGAGACGAAACTTCCGTTTGTCTTTGAGAAGGTGTTGAAAATTCCGGCCGGATATCGTTTTTATTTCAAGGATCCGCTCGCAAAGAACGACTACGGTCAACGTGGTCTTCAGTATGCCCCCGTCGCCGGTGAGGATATCGGCAAGACTGGGTATGTCGTTGTTTCGTATAATGAGAAGTTCGAGAAGCGTAAGATCAAATCCGTTGGAAGTGAGAAGGCCCTTGAAAAGACGGTTGATGTCTCTACTGCGACGATCGAGCGCAAAAGCGACAAACGGCGTTTCGATCTGCTGGTCGGCAATCGCAAGCATATAGCGGTAGATGTCCAGGCAAAGCTGATGTATTCGCGCGGTGAGATAAAGGAAATGAAAGTCATTGCCGGCGACACCATCGATCTCAATGGGAGCAAATACGAAGTCAAGTCTGTGGAACGCGTTGGCAATGGAGCGAAAGTCACCCTTGCCGACAAGATCCTTGGAAAAATTCGCGTGCTGGAAGCCCTTGAACAGTAAACTGAATTTCGGTATAATATCGCAATAAATGGGAGAGGTGTTCGATATGACGAACTTGAAGAAGCTGACCGCTTGTGGAGCGGCCTTGGCGCTCGTTGCCGTTGGATCACTGGCGTTCGCGCAGGACGATCTTGACGATATGTTGAAGGATCTCGAAGGAGAGATCGGAGCCGAGGAAGCGACCACCGCCGAGGCGAAGGCCGAAGAGCCTAAACCCGCAGAGGAGAAGGCTGAGGAAGCCGCTCCCGCAGAAGAGGCGGCCGAGGAAACTGCTCTCGCAGAAGAGAAGGCTGAGGAAGCCGCTCCTGCTGAAGAGGCGGCCGAGGAGGCTGCTCCCGTAGAGGAGAAGGCTGAGGAAGCCGCTCCTGCTGAAGAGGCGGCCGAGGAAACTGCTCCCGTAGAGGAGAAGGCCGCGGGAAACGCTCCTGCTGAAGAGGTCGCACCCGCCGCTGAGGCGAAGATTTCCAACACGGATGTTGATAATGCGTTAACCCTTCTGGATGAGTTGGATGCCGAGACAAGGGATGAAGAGTCCGCCCAGGCCAGTGCTTCAACGAATGCCGAAGCACCTGTGGCTGCCGTTGACGCTCCTGTCGCTGACGCTTCTGTCGAGAGCGCTCCTGCCGTTGTCGCGCCAGTTGCCGCAAAGCCGCTATCTCCCGATGCTGAGCTTATTGCTAATATCCGTGCGACCGAGACTTTGCGCCGTCAGGCTTTTGACGAGCAGGCGAAACGTGAGATCGGAGAAGCCCGCGCTGCGATGGCTGAAATGGAATATAGTGAGGCCGCGCGTCATTATGGTATCGCGCTTAAGTTGTTAAATGACAGTCCCGCGACCAAGAAGCATCGTCGCGAGTGTGAGCAGGGTGTTGCTGAAGGGCTTTATCGTGCAGCCATTCAGGAGGATCGCACGGGTCGTCGTGATCGGGCGATCAAGCTGATGGAGAAGGCGATAGACATGCGGCACCCTAAGGCCCGCAAGCAGTTAGAGTTTTGGTTGGCTGATAAGCAGCGCGGTGAGGAGAAGCTTGATCTGTCTCAGATCACTCATCGCAAGAACGAGGAAGATTTCAAGGCGCAGCGTAAGGCCGATCAGAAGCTTCTCCGAAGGGCGCGTCAGCTTTTGGCCGTCCGTGACATTGAAGCGGCTCTTGAGCAGTGCGAGATTGTGCTGGCTGCTGAGCCCTATAATCAGGAGGCGATTCGTCTGCGCGGGCAGATCATCAAGAAGCAGAAGATTATTCTCGATCAGGAACATACAGTCGCTCGTGACGGGATGATTGCCGAAGTAGGCAAGAAGTGGCGTCCCGTTTATGCTCCCAACGCTAAGAAACTTGGCGAAGTCGTGACTGAGACCAGGAAGAAGCCGCTGGGTGACGATCCCGAGCGTTCGGAGGAGCAGAAGATCATCAATCGCATGAAGGCTATGCGTCTTCCGACAATTTCCTTTAAGCCGCCGGCAACCATTATCGATGCGGTTGAGTTCTTCCGTGGCGCTTCAAAGGATTACGATAATCCAGAGATCCCGCTTGAGAAGCGCGGCTTCAACTTCGTGCTCAAGACACCGGATACACTGGTGTCCAACGCCATGTCCGATGATGACGGAGACGATGGTTTTACCCAGACTGCCGAGGATGAGGCTGCCAGCAGTGGACAGGTAGGCGTACCTGTGATTCCGATGATTACCGCTAGCGATGTATCCTTCTATGAGGCGCTGAAGCTGGTTTGCGATTCGGTGAAATACAAGTTCAAGGTTCAGGGTAAGATCGTTATGGTCATGCAGAAAGACATGACTACTGACGAGATGGTCACTCGCTCCTATCCGGTGCTCGGATCGTTCATTGAACGTATGGGATCTGCTTCGTCTGATATCAAGGAAATGCGGCAGGCCGGTTTTGGCGGCGCAGTTGCGAAGAATGACGAGGGCGAGGAGAATCAGGAGAAGGACTGGAAGGCGTTCTTTGAGATGATGGGTGTGCAGTGGCCCGAGGGTTCGACGATCATGTACATCAAGACGATCGGCAAGCTTCGTGTCAAGAACACTTATGACAACCTCGCCGAACTCGAGAAGGCACTCACTGAACTCAACGTCGACCAGAAGCTGGTCGAGATTGAGGCCCGCTTCGTCGAAGTCTGTCAGGAAGACCTCAACTCCCTCGGCTTCGAGTGGATTCTTAACAGTGATTACGCTATCGGCTCCCGCGCGCTCGCCAGCTGGGCTGGTCTGAAGGAGGGAGCATTCGCTGTTACTCAGACCCAGACCTCCACGCCCAGCTCAAGCTCCTCGATGTCTCAGGACTATATTAATGTGGGCGGCGTCTGGACCCAGAATGGCTCCCCGACATCGACTTCCGGCAAGACGATCAGCACGTCTAATTCCAGCGCTCAGTGGCGCAAACAGCCTGGCTCAGGCAAGGTCCTCGGCGTTAACGCCATGGGAGGTACTGATGCAAGCTATGGTAACGGTAATCGTTACCTGTCCACCAAGGGCAACCATATCTCCGGTGAGGGCGCTTCTAACAATGACCAGTTCATGCGGGTGAATGCGTTCCTCGGTTCCGCGGACCTCTCGATGATTCTTCATATGCTCTCGCAGCGTAGCGACACCGATCTTCTCTCTGCTCCGAAGGTGCTCACCAAGCCGGGCGAAGAAGCCGTCATCAAGGTCGTCACCGAGTATATTTATCCGACGGACTACGACGTTCAGCTTCAATCTTCTGGTGGTTCGTCCTCCGGCGGCAGTTCGTCCTCCGGCGGCAGTTCCATGATTCTCGCGGTTGTTGAGCCGCAATCCTTCACCATGCGCGAGGTCGGTGTCATCCTTGATGTAACTCCTACGCTTACTGACGACGGCAATCTTATCGATCTTAAGCTCAATACGCAGGTCGTTGACGAACCGACTTGGAAGAACTATGGTATGAAGATTCCGTTCTCAGGAAACACCTCGATGAACAGCTTTCAGGGTATCGGTGATATCTTTACAGGCTTGGGACAGGTGTTGGCAACTATCGGCACTGGTCTCAGCCCTGATCTGAAGAATGCTTTTGCTGAGCGCGCCGTCGCCTCCGCCAGCCAGGCGATGGACAATCTCTCGAGTTCGCAGAACAAGAACATCGAGTATTATGATGCGCCGATGGAGCAGCCGTTCTTCCACGTTCGCTCGATTGACTCGTCCGTCTCTATCAATCCCGGCTCGACGATCGTCATGGGCGGCCTCATCACCGAAGAGCGCAAGGCGATGGATGACAAGGTGCCGTTCCTCGGGGACATTCCGTTGATCGGCCGCCTCTTCCGTAGCCATTCGGAATGGACCAATAAGCGCAACCTCCTTATCTTTGTGACCACCCGACTCGTTGACGTTCGCGGTCGTGAAGTAACTCTTGGATCCGCGGCGGATACCGAATCGGTGGAGACCAAGGCCCAGCCGAACGCTGAATAATCATCGGCGTTTGGCGTCTGCTGGAATTTCTAATTTTATGAAGCGTATCGCCCTTACCGGCGGTATCGCGTGCGGGAAGTCCCTCGTCGCGAAGTACCTGAATAATTTCGGCGTCGAAACCATCGACGCCGATGATGTCGTTCATGGTCTCCTTCCTGATCCTGTTGAACGCAAGCGGATCGCAGCCGAGGTTTTTTCTGATCCTGAGAAACGTCGTGCCCTCGAATCGCGTCTCCATCCCCTCGTCAAATCAAAGATTGACGAATTCCTTTCTTCGACTTCGCGCTTCAACTCTCTCCGCCTCGCCATCATCCCACTTCTTTTCGAGATCCATTGGGAGTCGAATTTTGATATAATATGTTGCGTCAGCAGTTCTAGGAAGAATCAGATCGACCGGATGTTGACGACCCGCGGCTATTCTCTTGAAGAGGCAGAAGCGCGATTATTGGCGCAGATGACCGTTGAAGAGAAGGCCGCTCGTTCCCACTATGTGATTAATAACAACGGCTCTGCAGAGGAGCTGAAACTCGAAGTAGAAAAATTCGTTAACTGGCTGAAGGAAAATAAGGTGTAGAGCGAAGGTGTGAATCTACTGAGGATGTCAAATCCTGTATTCCATTGTCCGCCTACACATAAAACCTACACCTGATCTATTATGGCAGAAGAATTCGACGTCTTTGCCGGCGTGAGTAAGCCGGCTGCACCCGCACCGCAACCGCAGGGCGCCAAGAAAAAGTTCCATAACAAGAAGGACCGTCCCTTCCGTGGCAATAATGGGGGTCAGCTGAAGCAGAACAATTCGCCGCTTCGCGGAGCTAACGGCGAAGAAAGTGTCAATCCGCTGCTGAACGCACCCTTGCCGACAGAGCCGAAATCGTCGGCGGATGGAACGATGGTTAATCCTAATCGCAATCCAGAATTGCCAGAGTACCGTCTAGCCGACATCCAGACTTGGTCAGCTCCCGTCATCGTCGAACGCATGATGCCCGGTGCCGATCCTGAGGAGCTCGGCACGTATCGTAAGCACGAGCTCATTTTCGCCGCGATCCGCATGTATCTGCAGAAGGGTGGTGCGGTGCTTGCAAGCGGCTGTTTGGAGATCGTCCGTGAGGGACACGGCTTCCTCCGTTCCGCGAAGAACAACTTCCTCGCCTGCCCTGAAGATGTTTTCGTCACGCAGCAGCAGATCCGCCGTCACGCGCTCCGTACTGGTGATATTGTTGAAGGACCGATTCGCGATCCTCGTGATAAAGACCGTTTCTTCGTGATTGGCAATGTCACGACCGTCAACGGCAAGGAGCCTTCGCAGGCCGCTCGAGTGATTCATTTCGAGAACCTTACCGCGACCTTCCCCACGCGGCGCATCATCCTCGAGACCGAGGCAAAGGAATTCTCGACTCGTGTCATCGACCTTTTTACTCCAATCGGGTTCGGGCAGCGCGGAATGATCATTGCGCCGCCTCGGGTCGGTAAGACCGTGCTTCTCCAGAAGATGGCCAACGCGATTTCTAAGAATCATCCCGAGGCGATCTTGATCATCCTCCTTATTGACGAGCGTCCTGAGGAGGTGACGGATATGCAGCGCAACACCAAGGCGATGGTTCTTTCATCGACCTTCGATGAAGAGCCTCAGCACCATGTGAACGTCACCGAGATGGTGCTTGAAATGTCCAAGCGACAGGTCGAGAACGGTAAGGACGTAATCATCCTTATGGATTCGCTTACGCGCATGGCTCGCGCCTACAATACAGTTCAGCCCCATTCCGGCAAGATCCTCACCGGTGGCGTTGACGCGCTTGCAATGCACCGACCGAAGCGCTTTTTCGGTGCTGCCCGCAACATTGAAGGCGGAGGGTCGCTCACCATTATTGCGACTGGTCTTATTGATACGGGCTCGCGCATGGACGAGGTTATCTTCGAGGAATTCAAGGGTACCGGCAATATGGAGATCATGTTGGACCGCGGCCTCGCCGACAAGCGTATCTATCCCGCGATCGACATCGAGAAGTCAGGGACGCGTAAAGAGGACCTTCTCCTTGATCCGCGCGAACTGGAGAAGACCTGGGGCCTTCGTCGTATCCTTGCCGCCGCCGGCGCCGAGAACGCGATGAAGTCCGTCCTCAATTCGCTCAAGAAGACTCAGTCCAATCCTGAATTTCTGATCGCCTTGGATCTTTCGAAGCTTGGATAATGGATATTGTCATCAAGAATGCCAAGGTTCACAATCTCCGCGGAATCGATGTGACGATTCCGCGGAATTCCTTGACGGTCATTACCGGGCTTTCCGGTTCCGGTAAATCTTCCCTCGCCTTTGACACCCTTTATGCCGAAGGACAACGCCGCTACGTCGAGTCGCTCTCGGCTTATGCGCGGCAGTTCCTAGATCGCATGGAGAAGCCAGATGTCGAGCGCATTGACGGACTCTCTCCTGCGATCTCTATTGAACAGCACACGACCTCGGGTAATCCCCGTTCCATTGTCGCGACCGTTACCGAGATCCATGATTACCTCCGTATCCTGTACGGATCGATCGCCACGGCCCATTGTCCGCATTGCGGCAAGCCCGTCACTAAGCAGTCCGCCGAGCAGATCGTGGATTCCATTCTCAATCTTAAACCGCAGGCTTCAGCTTCGGGGCGCAAGATCATCCTTCTTGCTCCAGTGGTGAAGGGCAAGAAGGGCGCGCAAATCGATGTCTTCGCCGCGCTTAAGCGCAACGGCTTCGCCCGCGTGCGCGTTGACGGCGAGATGTATTTGCTTGATGAGGTTCCGGAACTCGACAAAAAGAAGGCCCATAATATTGATGTCGTCATCGACAGGTTGGTTTTGCCGTGTGCGGAACTTTCCGACTCTTGCTCAACGTCTCAAATTCCCAATTCCTTTCGCACCCGTCTTACCGATTCCGTTGAACTCGCGCTCAAGACTGGCAAAGGCATCCTCAAGGTCGAAGAACTCGGATCCGCTCCCGAATCCCGAACCGCGAACCACGAACCACGAACCACCACCTACTCCGAACTCAACGCCTGCGTCGATTGCGGACTCTCCTTTGACGAACTCAAGCCCCGTAGCTTCTCCTTCAATTCGCCGTTTGGAGCCTGTCCGAAATGTTCTGGCCTCGGCCAGCTCTACTTTTTCGACGAGGACCTTATCGTTCCCGACAAGACGCTGCCGCTGGAGGAATGCATCCATCCGTGGCGCCGTCTTGGGGGACAGATGGCGATACTTTATCATAAGGAGCTTCTCGTCCACATTGCGAAACAGTACAAGGTGAAGCTCTCGACTCCGTACCAGAAGCTGCCCGCGGCATTTCGTAAAGGACTTATGCACGGCTTTAAGGACGACCTCGTCCTTCCCTGGCGCCGAAATGACAAGCCGTTTGAGGGTGTCATCGAGAATCTTCAGCGCAAGATGGAGGAGGCGCCGGATGACGAGGTCCGCGCGAAATATGCCGCCTACCAGAACTTCAAGACCTGCCCTGATTGCGGCGGTTCGCGACTAAATGAATTCTCTCGCGTAGCTGAAATCGCCGGCCGGACCATCGTCGACGTGATGGCGATGCCCATCGCCGACTGCCTCGCCTTCTTCAAGAAGTTAAGAAGTAAGAGTGAAGAGTCAAGAGTTGTGGAGGATTCTCTAAATGACGATTCCACAACTCTTCACTCTTCACTCTTAACTCTTAACTCCAACCGTCTTGCCGGGCTGCGCGACATCCTCGCGGAAATCGTCAAACGGCTGCAGTTCCTGCTCGACGTCGGCCTCGACTACCTCACGCTCGATCGCGCGTCTTCGACCCTCTCCGGCGGCGAGATGCAGCGCATCCGTCTCGCGACGCAGATCGGTTCGGGGCTTACCGGCGTCCTCTATGTCCTCGATGAGCCGACGATCGGACTCCATCCTCGCGACAACGAGCGTCTCATCAATACGCTCAAGAGTCTGCGAGACCGCGGGAACACCGTGGTCATCGTCGAGCATGACGAGGAGATGATGCGCGCCGCTGACTACATCGTCGACCTCGGTCCCGGTGCGGGACGCGAAGGCGGCAAGGTGATGTATCAAGGCGACTTCGCGGGGCTTCTCAAGGCGAACTCATTGACGGCCGACTATCTGACCGGACGCAAGAAAGTAAGAGGTAAGAGTGAAGAAGTAAGAGTTGCGGAAAGTTCTTCTTTGAAGAAGATTAAAAAAACCACAACTCTTCACTCTTCACTCTTACCTCTTAACTGCCTTACCATCTCCCGCGCGACAGCGCACAATCTGCGTAATCTCACCGCGCACGTCCCGATCGGTTCGCTGACCGTCGTCACCGGTGTCTCTGGATCCGGCAAGTCTTCGCTCGTCTACGACACGTTGAAGCCCCGGATGATCGCGAAGATGGACGAGCATTTCGATAAGATGATTGAAATCGACCAGTCGCCCATCGGGAGGACGCCGCGATCGAATCCCGCGACCTACGTCGGATTCTACTCCGATATCCGCGATCTCTTCTCGAAGACCGAGGCGGCGAAGGCGCGCGGCTATACGCCCGGACGCTTCTCGTTCAACGTGAAGGGCGGACGGTGCGAGGTGTGCGGCGGCGACGGGGTGCAGAAGCTCGAGATGAGCTTCCTCCCCGATGTCTATGTCACCTGTGAACAGTGCGGCGGCAAGCGCTTTAACGCGGAGACACTCGAGGTCGCCTACGGCGGCAAGAACATCTCGGAGATCCTCGAGATGACCGTCGCCGAAGGCTGCGAGTTCTTCGCGAAGATCCCGTCCGTCTACAAGAAGCTCAAGACGCTTCTTGATGTCGGACTCGGCTACATCGCCCTCGGTCAGTCCTCTACAACTCTCTCCGGCGGCGAGGCCCAGCGCATCAAGCTCGCGACTGAACTCTGCCGACGGTCTACCGGCAAGACCCTGTATCTGCTGGACGAGCCGACGACCGGACTCCACTTCGACGATGTCGCGAAACTGATGAAGCTTCTCACGCGGCTCCGCGATCAGGGCAACACCATACTGATCATTGAGCATAATCTTGACGTGATCCGAATGGCCGACTGGATTATCGATCTCGGACCCGGTGGCGGAGATAAAGGCGGACGGCTGGTCTTTGAGGGGACAGTCCCCAATCTCAAGAAGTGCAAGGACTCCCTTACGGCCAAGTTCCTATGAATGACCTTAAAGACAGCGTCGCGGCGGTGATTCCGGTGTATAATCCAGAACCGGCATTGCCAGAACTCTGTCGTCGTCTGGTTGAGATCTTCGCAGTAGTAGTTGTCGTGGATGACGGTTCGGTTGAAGACCGCGGCAGATTCGCCACGCTGTCCGGCGTCAAGCTGTTGACCCATTCAGTCAACCGTGGAAAAGGTGCCGCGATTAAGACAGCGTTTGGTTTCCTCATGAACAAATGTCCGAACATCAAGACTGCGGTTTTCGTGGATGGGGACGGACAGCACCGTATCGAGGATGCGGTGTCTGTCGCAAGTGCGGCGTTGGAAGGGGATTGTGTCGCACTTGGCTATCGTAAGTTCGGAAAGAATGTGCCGTTTCGCAGTCGGTTCGGCAACTTCTGGACCTCGATCTGGACCTGGCTGTTCCTTGGGATGTTCTTGCGGGACACGCAGACAGGACTCCGCGCTATCCCTTCGCGGCTGTTTCAGGAGATGCTAACCTTCGAAGAGGACGGTTTCGCCTACGAGATGCGGCTCTGGGGTTTTGTCAGATGCCATCATGAGAAATTGCGACAGTTGCCGATTGAGACCATTTACATTGAGTCTAACCGTACCTCGCATTACGACCCATGGCGTGACACTTGTCGCGTCTATAAAGTCCTCTTATCCGATTCGCTCCGCCGTCTCGGTTTGTGATATAATATTTTTGATAATTTGTAATAATTAACTTAAGACAAGGAAACGAAAATGAACGTAGCCGAGAAAGCCCGTTTCGCGCGCGTGGGCAAGACCTTCAACGCGAAGAAGTACATCAAGGAAGAAATCGAAGCGATCCGTCAGCAGGTTGGTGACAAGAAGGTGCTTCTCGCGCTTTCCGGCGGCGTCGACAGCTCCGTCTGCGCCGCGCTTCTCTATAAGGCGATCGGCAAGCAGCTCGTCTGCGTCTTCGTCGACCACGGTTGCATGCGTCTCAATGAAGGCAAGATGATTAAGAAGGTCTTCAAGGGACAGTTCGGTGTCAATCTCATTGCCCTTGATTGCGAGAAGCGCTTCCTCGACAAGGCCAAGGGTGTCACCGATCCCGAGACTAAGCGGAAGATCATTGGCGGCGAGTTTATCAAGGTTTTCGCCGATACCGCGCGCGACCTTCAGAAGAAGTACGGCAATATCGACTTCCTCGGTCAGGGCACGATCTATCCCGATATCATCGAGTCCGGCGTCGGCGGACACAAGGCCGTCAAGGCCCACCACAATGTCGGAGGTCTCCCGAAGGACATCATCTTCAAGGGCCTCGTCGAACCCGTCAAGTACCTCTACAAGGACGAGGTCCGCAAGGTCGGCAAGCTCCTCGGCCTCCCCGAGGAGATGGTCATGCGCCAGCCGTTCCCAGGCCCGGGTCTCGCGGTCCGCTGTCTCGGCGAGCTCACCAAGGAGAAGCTCGACATCCTTCGTGCCGCTGACTTCATCTTCCGTGACGAGATGCATAAGGCCGGGCTTGACAAGAAGGCCCAGCAGTTCTTCGCGATCATGACGAACGTTAAGTCCGTCGGCGTCAAGAACGGCGCCCGCACCTACGGCTACGTGATCGGTATCCGTGCGATCACGACCCAGCAGTTCGTCAAGGCAGGAATTGTTGAGCTTCCGTTCAAGTTTGTTACCATGGTCGCCGAGAAGATCGCGACTAAGGTGAAAGGCGCGAATCGTGTCGTCTGGGACATCACCCCAAAGCCGCCGGCCACGATCGAGTGGGAATAAGCGGTCGGCATCGCTGACCGGATTAAAAAGTGAAGAATGAGAAGCGAAGAGTCGTAGAAATGAAGAAAGTCTTTATTGACGGAAGTGCCGGAACTACTGGTCTGAGAATCAAGGAAAGACTTTTACAGCGAGACGACCTGGAGCTGATTACTCTTCCTGAAGAGGTCCGTAAGGATGTCAATGCGAGACGCGACGCGCTCAATTCGAGCGACGTCGCGTTTCTCTGTCTTCCTGACGCGGCCGCGATCGAAGCGGTCTCGCTCGTCGAGAATCCGGATACCGTCGTCATCGATACCTCTACTGCGCACCGTTGTGCCGAAGGGTGGGTTTACGGCTTCCCGGAATTGACGGTCGATGGCATTCCGTACCGCTCGCGCCTCGCGAGCGCTAGGCGTATTGCGAATCCCGGTTGTCATGCGAGCGGATTCGTTGCGCTTGTTGCACCGCTCGTTCGAGCCGGAATCATTTCCGCCGACGCCGCGCTTGCGTCATTCTCTCTCACCGGCTACTCTGGCGGCGGTAAGAAGATGATCGCGGATTATGACGAGAAGTTGAAGTGTGAGGTTGAAGGCGAAGATCGGAATGCAAAGAATCCTTGCTTCAACTTCAACTCGGAACTTCAACTCTATCTCGGGGGTCGCCAGTATGCTCTCGGGCAGGTCCATAAGCATCTGCCGGAGATGGTGAAGTACTGCGGACTTTCCCGGGCGCCGGTCTTCTCTCCGGTCGTCGTCCCGCATCTGAGCGGTATGGAAGTTACGGTGCAGCTCAATCTGTCTTCGCTCCGTACCGCTTGCGCCCTCGCGGGCGTTAAGGATGCCTATCGCGAGTTCTACTCGGATGCGAGGCTCGTCCGTTTCGTCGAGTCGCTTGATCAAGGCGGTTTCATCTCGTCCGCGGCGATGACCGGACGTGATGATATGCTAGTCTCAGCCTACGGCAACGACGAACGTATCATCCTCGTTTCGCTTTTCGACAATCTCGGCAAGGGCGCATCCGGCGCCGCGATCCAGAACATGAACCTCGCCCTTGGCGTCCCCGAAACCACCGGACTGGTATTAGGTTGATGGTAGCTATAACATCCTTCATTCCTAATTCCACACTCCTACTTCCTAGTTGTCCTGCTCCTTGATCACTAATTTCCACACTCATTCGACCTGGTGCGACGGAAAGAACTCCGTCGAGGAGATGATCGTCGGTGCGATCGAGCGTGGGTTCGCCGCGATCGGCTTTACTTCGCATGCGATGTTCCCGTATTTTGAGAGCTGGTCGCTCGGGCCACAGGCGGCGAAGGACTACGTTTCCTGCGTCCGCGCCGCGGCCGAGAAGTACTCGAAGTACATCAAGGTGTATTGCGGACTTGAGACCGACTATCTTCCGGGCGTGACGACCCCTGAGCAATCGCGTTATGCCGAGTACGGACTCGACTATATCATCGGGTCGCTCCATTGGGTGTTGGCCGGTTATTCGCCTCAGCCGGGGATGCGGAATCCTTTCCGCTCCGAACCGTTGATCGGCGCCGACGGACTGCTGTCTCCTGCCTTCGTCTCTGTCGACCATACGCCGCAGATCCTCGCGGACGGACTTCGCGATCACTTCGGTGGTTCTGCGAAGGCGCTGATTACTGCGTATCATGAGCAGCTTCGCGAGATGGTCACACGTTACGATTTCGATATTCTCGGACATCCCGACCTTTACCGTAAGTACAACCAGAAGCACCCGTTCTTCGACGAGTCCGAACAGTGGTATCGTGACGAGCTCGTGAAGTCCGCTGATGCGATCGCGGTTTCAGGGAAGCTCGTCGAGGTGAATACAGGGGCGATTGGACGCGGTTGGCGTGATGACGCTTATCCGTCCGACGAGTTCCGTGCGCTTTTGCGTGAACGCGGCGTGAAGTTCGTCTTGAATTCCGACAGTCATTCCGTCGATTCGCTGGACGCCGGTTTCGGGAAATATGCGTCCGCGGAAGAATACATCGATTTCCGCAATCACATAAGGAGGTAACCGTATGCCAGTCGCGATGCTGCTCGCTGCACTCGCCCTCGTCCCTCAGCCGACTGAAGTGGTCGAGCGGGAGGGTTTTTGCGATAAGACCGAGTCCATCGTCTTCACCACCGACTCCGCCATCCCCGCCGAGGGATACAAGCTGAAGATCACTGCGGACGGCATCACGGTGGCGAGTTCCGATGCCGCTGGCGCGTTCTATGCGAAGGTCACGTTGGGACAGCTTGCGATCAAGGAAGGGGGGAATACCAAGTATCCGTGCGTGGAGATCTCCGATGTTCCGCGCTACAGCTGGCGAGGCATCCACTTTGACGACTGCCGTCATTTCTTCGGCAAGGAGCAGGTGCTGAAGACGCTGGAGCTCATGGCGCAGCACAAGTTCAACCGCTTCCACTGGCACCTCACCGACGATCAGGGATGGCGTCTTGATGTTCCCGGCTATCCCGAGCTCGTGAAATACGGCGCTGTGCGTTCGTCTTCGCCGAAGCATGGCACGCATCCTGAATTTGGCGCCGGTCCTGAAGCACGTGCGAAGGCCTCTGACGGCAAACCATATGGTCCGTTCTATTACACCGAGGATGACATCAAGGAGATCGTCGCCTATGCCGCCGAACGTCACATTCAGGTCGTGCCGGAGATTGAGCTACCCGGACACTTCCAGGCGGTGCTTGCCGCGTATCCGGAATTCGCCTGCTTCCCCGATCCGTCTAATCGCGATCCGCTCTGCATCTGGGGCATCTCGAAGAACGTGATGTGTATCGGTAACGATCAGGCGATCAGATTCATGGAAGACGTTCTTGATTATGTCTGTAGGCTTTTCCCCGGCGACGTTGTTCATATCGGCGGCGACGAGTGTCCGCAGGAGAAATGGAAGACGTGTCCCAAGTGTCAGGCCCGCATCAAGGCGGAGAACCTCGGCGACGAACACGGACTTCAGCCGTGGATCACCAAGCGATTTGTGAAGTTCCTCGAAGCGCGCGGCAAGCGCGCACTTGGTTGGGATGAATACCTGCTCGGCGATGTGCCGATCAGCGCGATGGGCATGAACTGGCGGACTGTCGGCGGAGCCGGCGCCGGACACCAGCTCGTCAACGGAATCGCGGCGGCGATCAAAGGGCATGACATCGTGATGACGCCGATGAGCTTCTGTTACCTCGATTACGCTCAGGGTCTAGATGAAGACCCGTTTCAATATATTGGCGGTAAACTTACGCTTGCGCAATGCTATGCGTTCGATCCCTGCGCGGGTGTTCCCGAGGAAGCGCAGAAACATATCATTGGTGGACAGGGCAATAACTGGTCCGAATACACCTGGAACGGATACGACCTCGAGTGGAAGATGTGGCCTCGCGCATGTGCGCTTGCGGAGGTGCTCTGGACCGGCGGGAAGAAGCCGTCCTTCGACGACTTTCTACGTCGCATGCGGACCCACCGGTCCCGTCTGATCAAATCCCACGTCAACTGCGCTCCGCTCCAGTGACTTCACCAACCACGAACCGCCAACCACGAATATCCCATGAGAATCGGTTTCGGATATGATTCGCATCGCTTCGCCGAGGATCGTCCCCTCGTGCTCGGCGGCGTGACGATCCCTTTCGAGAAGGGCCTCGCCGCGCATTCGGACGGAGATGTGCTGATCCACGCGATCATCGACGCCTTGCTAGGCGCCGCCGCGCTCGGTGACATCGGCTCGCATTTTCCCGATACGGACGAGAAGTGGAAGGGCGCTGATTCGACGAAGCTGCTCATCGCGGTTGTTGATGAGATCCGCGCCGCCGGCTACACCATCGGCAACATCGATGCGACGGTGATCTGCGAACGCCCGAAGCTCCGTCCCCATATCGACGCGATTCGGACGAAGCTTTCTCAAATTCTCGGCATCCAGACTTCTCAGCTGTCCCTTAAGGGCAAGACCAACGAGAAGATGGATGACATCGGTGCGGGACTCGGCATTGAGGTGCATGCGGTATGTTTGCTGGACTGATTCTTGCGGCGATTTCCGTCATCGACGTCCAGTGCGGTGACCTCGACGGCTATTATTCCGGCGGCTGGCATGTGGGGTCCGAATACCCGTGGGTCTTCTGCGGCAATCAGCCAATGCGGATCGCGCGAGAACCGGACGATGGCTTCTGGACCTTCCAAGGCGAGGACAACGTTCCCGCGGCAGATTTGCCGCGGGAGGGAGGCTACTCTTTGTCCGGCTACTGGACTTATGACTGGGCCTTCGAAACTCTTCGCGTTGACGGCGTCAACCCCAACGGCACGATCCGTTTCAAGGATCAGCATGCGTTCGGCATTGGCAAACCCTCGTGGGGGGCGAAGGACCGTCGCTATTACGCGGTCAACCACAAGTCCTTCCTCAATGCTCCCGGCGAATGGTGGCTTGATGCAGCGACCGGGAAGCTCTACTTTATTCCCCTGGATGACGACTCCGAAATCCGTTTTTGCTGGGAGAAGAAACCGGCACTCGGACTCTACAACCGTCACGGCGAGACCATCCGCGGCAGAACCATCGCGTTCGGTGCGTGGTGCGGAATCGAGATCCGCGGATGTTCGAACCTCACGATCGCCGACTGCACGATAGAATGTTTCGGCGGCTACGGTATCGACATCGGCGGCGACTGCCACGACATCGTCATCACCAACTGCGTGATCCGGAATGTCGGCAGCGGCGGCGTGCTCGTCAACGGCAGGTCCAATCAGGTGATCGACTGCGAGATCTGCGATTTCGGACTGCGCCAGCGCGTCTATGCGCCGGGCGTGAGGTTATACGGCGAATCCCATGAAGTCCGTTGCTGCCGCATCCACGCGGCGCCGCACAGCGCGATCATCTACAATGGCAAGGATCATCTCATCGCGGGGAATGAGATCTGGGACGTGATCCGCGAGACCGGCGATGCCGGCGCCATCTATACGGGGCGCGACCTCTCGTCCAAGGCGAACCGTATCGTCGGCAACTACATCCACGACCTCGGCGATACGGTGTCCAACGGCAAGCCGCACGACGTCTTCACGATGGGCATCTACATTGACGACTGCGACTGCAACGAGACGCTGCTCTCGAACCGTATCGTGAACGCCGGCTGTGCGATCATGCTCGGCGGCGGCAGCGATCTCGTCGTGAAGTACAACGACATCTCGAGATGCCGCAAGGGCATTCATCTTGACGACCGCGGCGTGACCTGGAACAACGACTGGATCAAGAGCGCGACCGATCCGCATTATCCGCTCCGCAACGACATCTCAAACAACAAGATCACCGACTGTGCATGCGACTACGACATGCAGACGGGAGCCGCGTTCAAGCGCGCGCTCGCAGATTACTTCTCGGACAAGACGCATCTCTATTATCACACCAGACAAAAGCAGGGCGAAGGTGCTCGCGAGGACTGCGCGATATTGAACGGTGTCGCGCTTGCGTATTATGTCGAGAAGTGGGATCGTGAGATGGCGTTGAAGACTGCGGACGGACTCCTTCGTCTCGCGACTGTGCACGGCGTCCCCGGTTTCGTTTGCCGCGGACTCGAAGAAGACGGCGTGACATATTCGCCATACACGTCGCGCGACCAGTACACGCATTTCATTCACGGTCTACTCCGCTATTATCTGTCCGGCCTTGCCGATGACCAGATGAAGGAGCGTATCCGCGGCGCTTTTGCCGCGGTTGCCGACCGGATGATCCGCAACGTGACCGAGACGAACAACTGGAATGCGCTTACAGCCGACGGTGAGATCGACCAGAAGGGTGTCTTGAAGATGTGGAACGTGCAGGCGCATGAAGCGGCGCGACTTCCCGCGATCTACGCGGCGGCGTGGAAGGTTACCGGCGATGAGAAATACAAGGTCGAGTACCTCAAGTACGCCGATGCCGCGATCGAACAGTCGTGGAAGATCTCCGAACAGCGCCGCGCCGAGGTCTATCATCAGCCCGGTTACGCTTTTCTTCAGATGAATGCGTCATTGGAGACGATGTATCTCTGCGATTCCGAACGCGCGAACCGCATCCAGGCGGTGATGAAGGAGTGTGCGCAGATCGCGGCGGGAAGGTTCGTGGATGAGAAGGGAGACAACGGACCCTGGCTCTCGTTCGCCGGCGACCTTGCGTCTGCCGTCGCGATGACCGCGAAGTTCGTGTCGACGGAAAGATTGCTCGGCCCTGATCTTTACAATGCGTATCGCGAACTCCTCAGGGATTGTTTTTGGGGAATTAACGGACAACCCATGCTCGCAGCATCTGTTCCTGCTCGTGCTCTTTCCGTTTCCTACGCGTCCATCCTGGAGAGTGTGAGGTAATGTTATGCTGTTGGCGTTATTGGCACTGTTCCTGCTTTCCGCATTCTTCTCAAGCGCCGAGACGGTGTTGTTTTCGCTTACTGGCGCGCAGCGTGAGAAGATTCGCAGCAAAAGCGCAGAGGATGACCAGCGAATCGGCAAGTGCCTATCGGATAAGGCGGTGCTTTTCTCGACGTTATTGGTCGGTAATACCTTTGTGAATTTCGCGATTTCTTCCATCGGATACTGCGTCTTTGACTGGCTCGTTCCCGGTAACGGTTGGATTGCGGTGCCGGCGATGACGGTGCTGTTATTGCTCTTTGGCGAGATCACACCGAAGCGCCTTGCGCTACGCTATACTGGAGAGCTGGCGCCGCTGTACTCAAGATTGCTTCTGTTTTGGCGTGCAGCGTTTTATCCGTTCAACAAGGCGTTACGTTGGTCTTCGAAGGCTTTCGCTCCAGCATTGGCGCGCGAGCGTCGAGCGCTTTCGGATGATGAACTCGTTTCGGTGATGGATTCCGCTGCGGAACGAGGCGATATCTCATCAGCTGACGCCGACATGATTGAAGGCGTTTTGCGGCTCTCTGAGCTCTGTGCCAACGACGAGATGACTCCGCGAGTCGATATCGTCGGTTATGATATAGATCTGCTCGGTGATCCATCCGCTGCCCGCCAACAACCCACTACCCACACTCCACTACCAGCTACCGACTACCAGCTACCAACTACTCGACATCGCTGGCTGCCTGCGTTCCGGCGAAGTCCGGATAATATCGAGGGGGTCTATGATGCGAAGGAGAAAAGGATCGTGGACGCGCTCTTCGTTCCGGAGACTGTGACATTGGACGATCTGCTTACAACGTTTGCGAAGAGCGGAAGGGAGATTGCGATCGTTACGGACGAATATGGCGGAACCGCGGGCATTATCACTCCAAACGATATACTTGAGCTAATCATCGGTCCCCAGGTATTCGACTCTCCAGATGCCGAGCCGAAGCTGGTAATGAAGGGAGTGGGGGTATGGGAGGTGGACGGACGCGTATCGCTCGACGAGATCAATCGTACGCTGGATATTGAACTTGAGGCTGAGGATGCAGATCGTCTGTCCGGATGGCTACAGTTTCATGCCGAACGGATTCCGCATGTAGGACAGCAGATCGTTGCAGATGGCGTCAGGGCGACGGTTCTGAAGCGTCGCCATCGGCGTGTAACTCTGGTTAAACTCGAGATTCTTGAACATCCGGAAGCGGATTCGGATGAAGAGATTATCGCCGAAACTGATGAGGCTGTTGAGAAGACCGAGGAGGATAACGCATGATAACATTTTTGCTGGCCGTGATAGCTCTTGTCGCGCTGGGATGCTCGGCTTTCTGTTCTGGAGCGGAAACAGCTTTTTTATCCGTCAGTCGTGAACGTGTTTTGCATTTGTCCCGAGAAGGCGGCCGTAAGGCGAAGATCATTCAGAAGGCGCTATCTGACATGGGACGGACCACGACGACTATCTTGATCGGTAACAACCTCGCGAATGTTACCTACTCGGCGGCAAGTGCTGCATTAGCGCTGAGACTCTGTTCCGGGTCGGTATCGAAGACAATCTGGAGCTTCACGGCAGCCTTTCTCGTGTTGTATGTTTCTGAGTTTATGCCGAAACTTCTTTGCGCCGCGCGCCCATTGCGCTGTTCGCTGATGATTGCAGATGTTTACCAGTGGATGTCAAGGGGATTGTCCCCATTGACGTATATTGCTGTAAAATTGACAAATTTCTTTATTTCCGGCCATGATTCGAAATATAAGCTTACGACTAAAGACTTGATTCGCATCCTTCAGGACAGAAAGGACGGGGTATGCCTTTCAGACTTTGAGTCGGCGCTTATCGGCCGGATTATCGTTCATCGCGTGAAGGGTAGATTCATCACTACGGATTCGTTGTTGGATGTTCTTCGAAGCGAATAATCTTGTAATTATTTTTCGCTCGCAACACCCATTTTTTGGTATAATTAGCCCATAAATATTAATGGGTATTACCATGAAGAAAAGCATCGTCATTTCGATGGCCTTGTTTGCGTTTGCATTCGAGGCCAATGCCAGTGTTGTTTCGCTATCGCGCGCTAAGAATGTGGCGCGGTCCTGGCTTGTTCGTGAAGGCAAGGCGTCAAACGTCCAAGCTATTTCAATTCAGCGCGCTGATGTTATTAGGGTGCCTGAGCTTGGTGATGACGCGAAGTATTTTGCGGTCAAGATTAAGGATGGGGGGACGGTTGTTACTTCTTCCGATGACGAGGCGTCGCCAGTAGTGTTGTTTTCTGACAGTGCCGAGGAGATTGATTTTTCTGATGTGAACAGTCCGGCCTATTCTTTGCTTCGCAAGGATTATCAAATCCGGAAGCGGGCAGATGTCATGGCGTCAGAGGCGAAGGAAAAGCCGCAAGTATCCAACGATTATCGTTTTTACCTTGATCGTCGGCGCATGCTCGATCGCAACCGTGAGGAGTGGGCTCGGCTTTCCGGCGATTCCTATCAGCTTGACGATTGTGCGTTGAATCCTGGCCTTGCGTGGTATGGTAGGGATGACTGGTTCATCAAGATCTTTACTGCAAATTCACTTTACGATATTCGCATTAATCCGCTCGTCCAGTCTCGCTGGAATCAGTCGACGGTCAGTGTCAACGGGCAGACTATGGCCTGCTACAATTATTATACGCCGAACAAAAAGAACCCTCTTGACCAGTATGGCTTCGCCGGGAATCCCGACAACGTCGTATGTGGTTGCGTAGCGACTGCGCTTGCCCAAATTCTGCGGTATTTCGCGTATGATGGGACGGTTGAATGTGTTAACGGATATACGAATCAGACATTTGACTGTATGTATGAAGATTCTAACATCAAGCGCAAGCTGCAGGGAGGTACCTATGATTGGGAGAAGATGACGCTGGTGCCGGCGATGAGCACAGCTACGGATCCGTTTACCTCTACTAACGCGATGCAGATCGGCAAACTCTGTGCGGACTGCGGCACTGCGGTTGAAATGATGTACGGCGAGTCTGGTTCGGGTGCGTATTCTTCCAAAGCTTTTATTGCGCTTACCCAGTATTTCGGCTATTCCAGCGCAAGGTGGTATAGCAACGGCCACGAGATTGGGTCTGCGGGTAGAGACGCCCAAACTCCTGTTGAGCCAGAGGAGTTCCCTGAGACTCGTGCCGCGGCGCTTCAGCGGGTATTCTATTCCAATTTTGATGCTGGGCTTCCGATTTTGCTCGGACTTACCGGGCACGAGGTGGTGGCCGACGGCTATGGTTACAGCAAGGATGGTCTCGATTATGTCCATATCAACATGGGCTGGGGTGGTCAATGCGACCTTTGGTACCTGCTTCCGAACGTGAGCTGTGATTCGAATGGGCGTCCTGAGGGCAATCTCATGTTCTTTGAAGACTGCGCCTATAATATCTTTACCACCAATGCCGCTACTGATGTCGTGATGTCCGGTCGCGTCGTCGATGATGATGACAATCCGATTGCTGGCGCCAGTGTGAAGATCTGCCGACCTGGCGATCACGATAATCCCGTTGCTGAGTTCGTCACCGGGGACAACGGCATCTGGGGTCTTGTCATCGCTCCTGGCAATTACGAAGTTGTAGCATCATCTGAGTTCGTGACTGAGTCGGAGACCTTTTCGGTTCTGGACAATCGTTGGGGTTGCGATATTAGGCTTGCGCCGATGGCCGTGAGGAACCTTATGCAGCTTGCTCCCACTAATGAGTATACCTCGCTTGAGAAGGCGATTCTTGCGGCGAACACCAATGACGTTCTCGAGGTCTTCGCCCGTACGCGACTGAAGAAGAGCGTCACGATCGACCGCAATCTGACGATTAAAATAGACAGCGGGCATGCAGACGATCCGACCAATTGCCTGATCCGCGTGAGCAATTCATCCGTGATCACGGTTGCGCCCGGTGTCCGAGCCGTATTCGGTGGCCTTGCGTTTGTGTCCGACGCCGAAACGGTGATTAATGTTGAAACTAACGGTGTCGCCGCATTTTCCGGCATGCTTGGCGTTGGGACGATCCGTACTGCTGATGCCGAAGGATTTGAACTTGCGGGAGCGATTGATTATATCGATGGATTTGAGCTCTTTGTCAAGTGTGCCGTGGCGAGTAAAAAGGGGCAGAAGTTCGGTGTTTGGACTTGCCCTGACGGCGATAAGGCTTCCGCCGGTCATATTCTGAATCCCGAGAATCTTGATCTCGGTGGCGTTGCCGTCGATGGCGGTTCTCTCGTGTGGGGCGTCGTTCCCGTGGATCCGCGACTGGCTGTCGCCTATGTTGATAATGGTAGTGGTTCGCTAGTCTATTACCGCACGCTTGAGAGTTTGTTTGAGGACAATCCGAGTGGAGATCTTGATATTAAGCTCACCAAGGACGTGAGCGGCTTTAATCTTCAGCCGTCTGTTGATGTAAGTGGGCGTGAGATTTCGATTTCTTCCGATGGTGGTCCGTTCACAATCTCTGGCATCGTCGCTAAGTCTGGAGGATTTCGTGTCGGCACAGGTGGTGAACTGACGCTTGAAGGCGTTACATTGGACGGTTTCAAAGGTCCGTGGTTCGTCCAGCTTCCTGAGAACGGCGGAACCTTCACTCTCGGCGAGAATGCGCAGCTCAGGAACTTCATTGTTGTAGATGCATCGGATTCGGGAGATTGTCCAAAGGGCATTATTGGTATGCTCGGCGGGAAGATGGTTATGTGCGAGAATTCGTTGATTTCCGATAGCGCCTTCATGGGAGGTGTCGGCAGCGTGATCTCGCTGTTCGGCGGAGAGCTCGATGTGGATGGTGGCTCGATTATCGGTTGTGTAGCCGAGCAGGGCGGCGGCGCGATATATTATTATCCGTACATTGACGGCACAGTGCTTAACCTTTCCGGCAATGTAGACATCTTCGGAAATCAAATCAACGATACGAATGCGAGGGGGCCCGGTAACATTTACATTGGAACAGCGGATGCGGTAATCAACGTAATCGGCGATATTACATCGACATATGGTATTGGCGTCCATCACGGTCTAAACGACGTCAGCAACGCCTTTGCTAATGTCGTTGGTTCGCTTTCCAATCCCGGAGTTTTCGTCCATGATCTGAACGGGCGCATGAAGAAGCCTTTGGCGGCGATCCTGGACGGGTCTTCGGTGCTGTGGGATTATGCTGAAGACACCTTCGGGCAGTGCGACCCGGCTGAGGCGACGGTGACGGTTACTTGTGGAGAAGGCGACCGTTATTATGCGGATATCGCGACCGCGCTAAATCACCTTACTGGTGATGCGACGATCGTCCTAAATGCCGATCAGCGTCTCCATGATGAAGCCTTGGTTTCCCATATGGTGAATATTGATGGTGACGGTTACCGTATCATTCGTGACGGGCTCGGCGAAATCAAGGTTGCGGCCGATGGCGATCTTACCTTGGAGAATGTTCAAGTCGCAGGCTATGATTACGAATCTCCGTGGTATTACTATGTTGTCGGAGCCGGTTATTTGTATGCGGAGTTCCGCGGTTCGAATCACCAGATAATTGAGGTGGACGGCGGAAAGCTTACGCTTGGTTCTGGTGCGGAAATCTGTTACCTTGGCTATGATCAGGTTACAGACAGGCTTTGGGACGAAGCCGATCCTCAGCTTTACGCATTGTTCATGGAATACGGCCAACTTATCCCAGCTGGTGCGTACATTTTGGACGATTATTACCGCTCCTCCTGTGCGGTTGTCGTGTGGAACGGAGGAGAACTCGTGATGGAGTCTGGCGCAGAGATTCACGATTGCTGGAATTATTATTATGAGGATCCCGTAAATCTCGGCGTCACGGCCGGCATATTGGTTGAAGAGGGAACCGCGTATCTCAATGGTGGTAGCATCTACAGGTGTGTCGCTTCGCTCGCATCGGCGATGAACGCCTGTCAGGGTGTTAACGGATACAGTATTATCCATCTTGGCGGAGATTTCACGATGTCGGGTAATATCAATTGCGACGGCGGGAATTCTAATTTCGTGCTTGAGGACCTTTCGAAACTGTATCTTGACAGCACACTGTCTGGTTCCATCGGATACACGCCCGGTTACTTCGCGGACCAGGAGAAGGTGTGCGAGGTGATCACTAATCTTACTCCGGAGGAGGTGTCCGATTCTGCGGCTCATTTCATCAATGACAAGACTGGCGCCCGCGCGGTCGTTGTGCGCGGCGATTCGGGTTGCCTGATCGTCTGGTCTACGGCGATTTCGGCGGATAATAATTATTATGAGGTTTGCTCCAATGGCGTCACTAATGTCTGGGCGATGATCGGTTCCGAGATTCCGAAGTCGCTCGCCCGTTACCGTTTTGCCACCAACTTCACGTACAATGCTGCAATCCACAGCGCGGTCATTGAAAGCACTGGTTGTGAGCTCGTCAGCGGATTTTGTGCGACTAATGCCGGAACCTACATTTGCAAGCTTAAGCCGGTCGAAGGCTTCGCCTGGATAGATGACTCTGTTGCTGTCAAATCCTTTGAATGGACGATCAATCCATCTCCGCTTTACATTTACCCCGAGAAGGGCCAGGGAAGGTATTTCATTTTGCCGGAGGATCAGATTGCTGAGCATGAGCCCAAGCCGTTCCGCTTTACAGCAGGAACCTTTTACGGTGGTGACAGCATTGCCAATACCTTGACTGGCGAGATTTCACATCAATTTTTCGGACAAAATGTTTGGGCGATTTCGCACTACACGATCGGTACGCTCGAATGCACGAACTCGAACTACGTGATTACAGAGGAGACATTCAATCCTGAGGGGCAGTATTTCTATATCGACCAGTCGCGGACGAACGATTATTCCGTTGCCAACAGCGTGAATTACGGGCGGCCCAATCCTTCGGATCCGATTCCTGTGACATTCAAGCAGTTGCGGTCTTTAATAGGCGGGTCGATGTTCTTCGCTGTTGAAGCTCCGGTAGGTGCTGTGTTCAACGTGATGTGGACCGAGTCGCTGGCGGAGGAGTTTAAGTTGCTCAAGACGGTCGTGATCGCCGAGGATTCGGTCTTTGAGGTTGCGCCCGACGAATCCATGACGGAACATCCCGCTGGCTTTTTCAAGATCGTACCCGTAAAGTAATATATCATGGCTGTAAAAGAAACCAAGAAAACCGGTAATACCGCGTTGGACGCGGTGATGTCGCAGATCCGTAAGGAATTCGGCGAGATGGCGATCATGCGTCTCGGCGATCAGGAGGTAAAGGAGATCCCCGTGATTTCGACCGGAGCGCTGTCGCTCGATATGGCGCTCGGCGTCGGCGGGCTCCCTCGAGGCCGCGTCGTCGAATGTTACGGGCACGAGTCTTCGGGTAAAACGACGCTCGCCCTGCATGTCGTCGCGAATGCCCAGAAGGCCGGCGGCGTGGCCGCGTTCATCGATGCCGAACATGCGCTTGATCCCGTCTACGCGAAGAAGATCGGCGTGGACCTCGACAACCTCATCGTCTCCCAGCCGAACTCTGGTGAAGAGGCGCTGACGATCTGCGAGCAGCTCGCGAAGTCCGGAGCCCTCGACGTCATCGTCGTTGACTCGGTCGCCGCGCTTACTCCGCAGGCGGAGATCGACGGACAGATGGGCGACAGCCATGTCGGCCTCCAGGCGCGTCTCATGTCGCAGGCGATGCGCAAGCTCACCTCGGTCCTCGCCAACACTAAGACGCTCTGTATCTTCACCAACCAGGTGCGTGAGAAGATCGGCGTGATGTTCGGCAATCCCGAGACCACGCCCGGCGGCAAGGCGCTCAAGTTCTACGCTTCCGTTCGACTTCAGGTTCAGCGTATCGGCGCGATCAAGAACACCGCGAACGAGGTCGTAGGCAACCGTACCCGCGTCAAGGTCGTGAAGAACAAGGTTGCGCCGCCTTTCGCCGAGGCCGAGTTCGATATCCTCTACACCTGCGGCATCTCGTATGAAGGTTCGGTTCTTGACGCCGCCCTGGTGCGTGGCATTATCGAGAAGCGCGGCAGCTGGCTTTCTTTCGGCGATGAGAATCTCGCCCAGGGTTCGCTCGCCACGATCGAATACCTCAAGTCCAATCCCAAGGTCGTCGCCAAGATCGTCGAGCTCGTGAAGACCACTCCGGTTAATCCCGCGCTCGCGAAGAAGAAGTGAAGGCGGTTGTCGTATTAAGCGGTGGGCAGGACTCGGCACTGTGTCTTGCACTCGCCGTTAAGAAGTTCGGCGCGAAGCACGTCTCGGCGATCACCTTCGCCTATGGTCAGCGGCATTCCATAGAGCTTAAGTTCGCCAAGAAACTCGCGAAGCGCTTTGGTGTCGCGCAGCACAAGGTCGTCCGGCTCGACTTCTATTCACAGATCACCGACAACGCCTTGATGACGCCAGGCACCGCCATCCGCATCAAGCACTCTGCACTCCGAACTTCGCGCTCAGTTCCCAATACCGTCGTTGAGGGCCGCAATGCGATTTTCCTGCAGATCGCCTCGGTCTGGGCCAAGTCGTTGGGCGCGACATATGTCTACACCGGCGTCTCGCAGGCCGACTACTCCGGCTATCCCGACTGTCGTGCTGTCTTCATTCGCGCACAGCAGAAGTCCATCCGTCTGGCGCTCGAATATCCGATCGTCATCGTCACGCCGTTCATGCGCAAGACGAAGGCGGACGAATGGGCGCTTGCCGATCGTCTCGGACTTCTCGAATACATTAACGAGAATACAGTGACTTGCTATAACGGCATCCCCGGCAAAGGCTGCGGAAAGTGTCCTTCCTGCAAGCTCCGTAACTGTGGACTTGCAGATTACCTGAAACGGAAGGGGTAATAACTCTTCACTCTTCACTCTTACTTCTTAATTTACCATGAAACCACGCGCCTCAGCTCTCGTCCCGTTCGTCATTTTCGCGGTCTTTTACGTCGGACTTTCGCTTTACGCTGGCAATCAGGGTTTTGAAATGCCCTGGTACAAGGTGCCGATGCCGATCGCGTTCATCGTGGCTTCCGCCTTCGCCCTGCTCTGGGGCAAGAAGTCGCTGGAGGAGAAGGTGGACGTCTATGCGAAGGGCATGGGCGAGACCAACATCATGCTCATGTGCCTGATCTTTATCCTTGCGGGAGCTTTCGCGACGATCGCGAAGGGATCTGGCGCTGTCGACGCTGCTGTGACGATTGCCCAGTCGTTCATTCCCGCGAAGCTGATGGTCGCCGGCGTGTTCCTCGTCTCCTGCGTGATCTCGACATCCATCGGAACCTCGTGCGGCACGATTGCCGCGGTCGCGCCGATCGCGCTGGGATTCGCCGGACCCCTCGGAATTCCTCCGGCGCTGCTGCTTGGATCTGTTGTCGCTGGCTCGATGTTTGGCGACAATCTCTCGATGATTTCCGACACCACGATCGCCGCGACACGCACCCAGGGGGTGCGGATGCAGGACAAGTTCGTCGCGAACTTTTGGATCGCGCTTCCAGCCGCGGTCGTCGCGCTCGTGTTCTACGCTCTTTCAGGTTCGTCCGTCGGCGAAGTTGCCGCGCCGGCGCTCACCTGGCAGCATTGTCTGCTGGTGCTGCCGTATCTCTTCATCCTCGTGCTGGCGCTCTGCGGCTTCAATGTCATGGGCCTCCTCTTCTCGGGTACGTTACTTTCCGCCGTCATTGGCGCCTGCCTCGGCAAGCTCGACCTCTTCGGATGTCTTGATCTCGTCGGCAAGGGTGCGCTCGGCATGAGCGAGACGCTGATTGTGGCGATCCTCGCCGGCGGACTCTTCAAGACGGTCCAGTCCAACGGCGGCATCGACTGGCTCGTCAACCGGATCTCGTCGCTGATCAGGGGCTCGCGCTCCTGCGAGGCTGGAGTGGCGATCCTCGTTTCGGCGATCAACTGCTTCACCGCGAATAACACGGTGGCGATCGTCATCGCGGGACCGATCGCGAAGGAGTGTGCGGACAAGGCCAAGGCCGATCCTGTGCGCATCTCGTCCGTCCTCGACACCTGCTCCTGCGTGATCCAGGGCCTCATCCCCTACGGCGCTCAGATCCTTATCGCGATCGGTGTCGCGAAGGGGCTCGATCTCACCATAGACACCTTTTCGCTGATCAAATCGCTTTACTACCAGCCGCTTCTCGCGCTGGCGGTGCTGGTTTCGATCGTCATTCCCCGCAAAGCCAAGCAAGGTTGCCCCCAATGACAAAGTGCCTCTCGTTTGCGGTTGCCCTCGCCGCGCCTTTTCTGTATGCCGAAATGGAACCGGCCACTCCGGAATCGCAGGGCGTCGAATCGCAGGGGATAATCGACTTCATTGATGCTTGCGAGCAGACCTTCGACGGGGTCAAGGAAGGGCGTGTACATGGCTTCGTGATCGTCCGTCACGGCAAGGTGATTGCAGAGGGTAGCTGGAAACCTTTCGATACCTTGAACGAGACGCATATGCTCTATTCTCATTCGAAGAGCTTCACTTCGACCGCTATTGGGTTTCTCGTCGACGACGGTAAGCTCGATCTTGACGAGCGGGTTGCGGACATCTTCCCCGAGGACCTCCCCGAGCATCCGGCTGATGGGATCTGCGAGATTCGCGTGCGCGATCTCCTCACGATGAACGTCGGCTCCGATCTCAATCACGATATCACGAAATCGTCGAATTGGCGCCGACGTTTCTTCGAGCGGAAGCTCGACCGCAAGCCCGGCACCGGTTTTAAATACGACTCGGACGCAACCTATATGCTTGCTTGTATCGTCGAGCGGCGTACCGGCAGGAAGCTCATGGATTTCCTCGAAGAGCGTCTATTCTCGAAGATCGGCATCAAGAAGGCGTGGACCACAACTTCACCCCAGGGCATCGCCTGCGGCGGCTGGGGGATGAACATGACGACGCGCGAGCTTGCGCGGTTCGGACAGCTCTATCTGCAGAAGGGCTACTGGAATGGCGAGAACATCATCTCTCCGTACTGGGTGGCGCTTGCGACCGCGCGTCATACCTGGTCCGGCTGGCAGAACGTCGGAGCCCAGCGACTCGGCGCGGGTACGGAATGGGAACAGGGATACGGCTTCCAGTTCTGGCGTTGCACTCATAACGCGTATCGTGCGGACGGCGCCAGGGGACAGTATACGGTCATCGTGCCCGATCAGGACCTGGTCGTCTCAATGCACGCCGGTCTCTGCGATATACAGAAGGAGATCAATCTCATCTGGAATCATCTTCTCCCCGCGATGAAGGACGGCGTTCTCCCCGAGAACGAGCAGAAGCTCGCCGAGCTCCGCGGCAGAATCGCCGCGCTCGCGATTCCGCCGGTTACGGGGAATGGGGAAAAGGCAATAGGGAATGAGGGGGAGTTGTATGGCGATTATGCGATCGAGGACAACTGGCGCGGCATCAGGGCGGTGCGGATCATGAAGGACGCAGACGGATGGAAGATGAAGTTCTACGCCCGTTGTTGGCCGAGTGAGTTTCCGATCGGCTTCAACGGGTGGAAGAAGGGCGCGCTCAATTTCGATCCGGATAGTTTCGAGGCGATCGGTACTCTGCAATGGACCCAGGAGACCGCCGCTTCCGCCGCCTTCGACAAGGATGGTGCACTGAAGTGCCGTGTTTATATGACGGGTACGACGCATTATCTCGATTTCAAGTTCTTCATGAAGGACGGAGTGCCGACAGTTGAAGGCAAGCTTTGGGGTATGGGCGGTACGGACTTCAAGGGGTCGAAGATGAAGGAGCCGGTCGTCCCGGCGGATCTGTCGAAGACCGATGATCCCGTTGCGGTGAAATCCTTTTTCGAACGGAACGAATTCGGTTCGCGTCCGGTCGAGAAGCCGTCCGATCTAACCTTTAAACTCCTCGCGCAGAACGAATGTCTCGGAGGAAAGGCGATCCACCAGATGGTCGAGATTTCATCGAAGGGAACACTCGCTCCGTTTGCGTTCGTCGCTCACGCGTACTTTCCGAAGGGAGCGAAGAATGTTCCGGTGATGGTTTCGATCAATCTCGGGCAATGGCTTGAGAGTCAGAAGTTCAACGCGTCCGCTGAAGATCCGTCCATTTCTTCTTGGCCGATCAAGGACGTGATAGCGCGAGGTATCGCGACGATCGGCTTTCGAAACTCAGATATTGCGAATGACGGCGGAAATTGTTTTGAGACTGGAGTCTTCAAGGCGTTCGGTCCCGTGACGCGGGCTGATGATTCCTGGGGCGCGCTTTCGGCGTGGGCGTGGGGTGCGAGCCGTTGCGTCGATTGGTTGGAGACGCTCGGCGGCGCTGTCGACATGAAGCGGATCGGCGTGATCGGACACTCCCGCGGCGGAAAGACCGCGCTTTGGGCCGGTGTAACTGATTCGCGTTTCTCGCTCGTTTGCGTCAACAACTCTGGATGCGGAGGCGCGAAGCTTAACCGGATGGTGTTGCCGTGGTCCGAAACGATCGACGCGATCTCCACCGTTTTCCCGTATTGGTTCGCGCCGAATTTCCGGAAGTTCGCCAAGGATAACGGAGCTTCCATGCCGTACGACCAGCACAATCTTCTGTCGCTCGTCGCGCCGCGCAAATTGGTAATCGGCTCAGCGACGAAAGACGACTGGGCCGGACCGAAGGGCGAGGAAGCGGCGGCGAAGCTCGTCGGCGCCAAACACTTCTGGCGAGAAGGCGGACACGACCTCACGCCCTCAGACTGGTCCCGTTATCTGGAAAATCTTTAATCTTCCTTTCTCCAACTCCAACTAATTTCTCCAACTTTCCACCGATGATCTCTCCCGAAAAAATCGAGCAGATCCGCGCCTTGATGGCGGAGGCGTCCGTTTATGAGGACGATCTCGAGGAGAGCTTCATCCTCGGTGGAGGTCCTGGAGGACAGAAAACGAATAAGACGTCGTCCGTCGTGCGGCTTTCGCACGAGCCGAGTGGGATCGCGGTGAAGGTCGGCGAGTCGCGCAGCCGTGAGGAGAACCGCTGGCTCGCGCGACGGATGCTCGCGGAGACGATTCTTGAGCGCGAGCACAAGCGCAAGTCCGCAACGCGTCAGGCGAAGGAGAAGATTCGCCGTCAGAAGCGCCGCCGTTCTCGTCGTCAGAAGCAGAAGATGCTGGACGCCAAGCACGCCCATTCCGAAATCAAGGCGCTGCGCCGTCCAGTTACGGACATTTCATGAGCATCTGACGTCGTGTCAGATTTTCCGTGCGTGACTACAGTAAATAGTGTAATCGGCTAGAGGAGGTGCAGTCATGGCATGGAATCAATCGACGGAGAAATGCCGAACCGTTAACGGCGGAATTAAGAAGCGCCATGGATGGCTGTGGGTTCTTTGGGTGTTTGCGGGCGTGGCGGCAGTAGCCGTGCCTGCATATCTGACCAGTTCTGTCGGGATTGATTCGGCAGCGGTTGCGGATGATGTTCCCGAGGTGACGGATGAACCGGTGACGAGCCCCAAACCGTCTAATATGATCAAGGAGGTGAAGCCGGATCTGGCGTGCTTTGTTGGGAAAAAGCTCCGGTCGTGTGATTTCCTGCTGAACAAGGATTTCAAGAAGAACGCCAAGTATTATCTGTGTCTCTTTTCGGCATCGTGGTGTCCGCCGTGCCGCAGGGAAATGCCGCGTATCGCCAAGACCTACTTGGAGACCTTGAAAGACGATCCGGATATCGAGCTTATCCACTTCTCGCGCGATCAGAATGACGTAATGGCGCTCGCTTGGGCGAAGGAACATGACGTCAAGTTCCCCGTTGTGAAGCCGAACGGCGGCAACCCGCTTGATCTGAAGCCGAGCGGCATCCCGCATCTCTTTATCCTCAAGGCCGACGGCACTCTTGTCGAGCACGATCATCCGATGCGAATTTTCAACGAAGAGAAGTTCAGCGAGATAAAGTCGGGGAATGTAAAGGTAAAACCTCATGTTGCTAATGTTGAGTTGAAGAATGGAGAGGGAGCGGAACAAGTCGGCGGCTACTTATGGACATATCGTTTGGAAAATGGGTGCGCAACGATAGTGGCTGCGGGAGGGCTGGGGAGATGTACGATTTCGCCTGTCCCGCATGGGGATGTCGTTATCCCTGCGAAGCTGGGTGATATGAGCGTTACGAGTATTGGCGATTTTGCGTTTTGGGAGTGCGGCCAACTGACGTCGGTGACAATTCCATCGAGTGTGAAGAGTATTTGTGCTGGTGCGTTTTGGAACTGCTGTGGGTTGACATCGGTGAAGATGTTGGGCGAACGTCCTGCCGTGGGATCGCAGATGTTTGCTTATTGCGGGAAGTTAAAAGAGATCCATGTTCCGGCGAATGCGAAGAGCTGGGCGGGGATGAAGGAGTGGCAGGGTATTCCGCTGGTCTTTGATTGAGCCGCTGTTAATATCGTACGGGGCGCGTTATCGCGCCCCGGGTTCGCAATTAGACAAATATTGATTCGCCGCTTTACGAGGTTTTAAAGCAGCTGATCGAAAAGACTGCGGGGGCGGAAGTTGTTTCGCGTTTGAGAAAGAAGTATCCCGCGCATGGTCTGCTGGCAGAAGATCCTCCAGATTTGTGATGTCATTTTGATTTTGGCGTGGTTTTGGGGCGACTTTTTTGGTATAATTCAAAAACGAAGGTATGGAAAATGCGCGTGCGCGCAAAAAATCACCTTGGAATGTCGTATGATAATCAAACGCCAACAGTATCTTGATCGATTGATTAATCGCCGGTGCAATGGACTCGTGAAGGTTGTTACGGGGTTGCGTCGATGTGGTAAGTCTTTCTTGCTCTTTACGCTTTACCATGAGTATTTGAATGGTATTGGGGTCCCGGATGACCATATCGTGGAAGTCGCATTGGATGATGTTGAGAATTTCAGATATCACAATCCTCGTCGGTTGCTCAAGTATCTGAAGTCTCGCATTGAGGATAAGGACCAGTATTACATCTTCATTGATGAGATTCAGTTCGTTAAGAAGATTAAGATTCGCGATTCGGAGATCGGCAATTCTGCCCCCATCACTTTTTATTCTGTTGTCAATGCGCTTTTGAAGCTGCCGAACGTTGATGTCTATGTCACGGGTTCTAACTCGACGATGTTGTCGCAGGATGTGATGACAGAGTTTCGCGGACGAGGTGACGAAGTGCGGATTCGACCGCTGTCTTTCTCGGAGTTCATGAGCGTCTACGAGGGCGATGCGCGAGACGGCTGGGACGAGTATCTCGAATACGGAGGGATGCCGCTTGCGGTTTTGGCCAAAGGACATGAGGCGAAGAGCAGCTATCTCAAGAATCTCTTTGAGGAAACGTATCTTAAGGATGTTGTTGAGCGTTATAAGATTCGCAAGCCGGGAGTCCTTAACGATGTCGTCGATGTTCTGGCCTCTGGCGTTGGTAGTTTGACGAATTCGCAGAAGTTGGCGAACACGTTTGAGACAGTCATGAAGGCGCCGATACTGGCCAAAACGGTGAACGGGTACATCGGCAAGCTGAAGAATTCGTTCTTGCTGGAAGAGGTTCGGCGTTATGATGTGAAGGGGCGCAAGTACATCGGGGCGTTGTGCAAGTATTACTTTGCCGATACTGGCTTGCGTAACGCGCGCATTGGGTTCCGACAGACGGAGGAGACGCATCTGATGGAAAACGCCATCTGTACTGAACTTCTGGCGCTTGGTTATGAGGTTGATGTTGGCATTGTGGAGATATTTGAAACGAGTACGAATGGAAGTGGCGTCAGAAAGCAGATCGAGATAGATTTCGTGGCGAATAAAGCAGATCGCCGTTACTACATTCAATCTGCCTTGACGATCGAGGACCCTTTGAAACGCGCACAGGAAATTCGCCCGTTCGGCAAGGTCGGAGATTCTTTCAAGAAGATTATTCTCGTCGGTGGCCGCCATGAGCCGCGACGAGACGAGAACGGCTATCTCGTCGCCGGTGTCATTGACTTTATGCTGTCACCGGAAAATGTTCTGAATTAAAGGGGATGCCGGTTCGTTGCAGGACTCGCGCGTACTCGTATTGCGAGCGTTTTCGTGATTCGTCTGTCAGATTGACCTGCCGGGAATGCCGTAATCGTTGGAGCCTATGCAGAAATTGCCAACGGCGTTGTGGCGGGTATAGTCGGAATTTGGTATAATACTGCCGTTCTTTCGGGCGGCGCAAGCCAAACCCGACTGACATGACATAACACTGCGAAGCAATCGTCAGGCGGAATGTAGGAAGTTTCGATGCAGACGATACAGTTGCAGGGGCATGCGCATACACTTTGCGTGCCTCTCTCCGTATTTCTGCATGGGCCTCCTACAGCCTCGCCTGAAACCGGAGAGAGGCCGTTTCTTTCCCGATCTTTGTATTTTGTTTTGAGAAGATGAAAATGAAGGAGGGTAAAATGATGCATCGTGGAACTGATAGCGAGATTATAGTAGTTCGATTATCATTAATGATTGCTTTTGCGGTTGTCATGTGTTTGACATATGGTTGTGTGCGAGATGAGGCGAAAGAAATGTATGAGCTTGGGCAGAAATACCTTGACGGGGATGGTGTTGAGAAAAATGTGTCCAAAGCCATTGACTTATTCCGAGAGTCGGCAGAACTGGGGAACGCGGAGGCGCAATGGATGGTCGGCCTTGTGTATGATAAGGGTGTTGATGGCATCGTAACGAAGAATCCTAGAAAGGCTTTGAGGTGGTATCGCGAGTCTGCAGAGCAAGGATATGTAAACGCCATGGTTAGTCTTGGAAATTGCTATGTAAATGGTGTTGGTGTTACCGAAGATCCGCGAGAAGCGGTTCGGTGGTATGGCTTGGCGGCGGAGCGTGGTAATGCTTTTGCGCAGACGCAGCTCGGAACATTCTATATGTTGGGGCTTGGTGTTCGGAAGAATCCGGAGATGGGGGTTAGTTTATATCGTAAAGGAGCGGACCAAGGGGATGCGGCTGCTCAGTATCTTCTTGGGTTGTGCTACCAAGAAGGTGATGGCGTTAAGAGATCTCCGCAAGAGGCGAAATTGTGGTTTCGCAAGGCTGCGGTACAGGGACATAAAGCGGCAAAAAAGGAGTTGGAAAGATATTATTAAGTGCTTGAAAATCTGAAAGTTAGAGTTTGAAAATTTAACGGTTAAGATAGAGGTGAGGCTATGGGATATGCAAAGCGTAAATTGAAGCCGGTGGGGCATAGGTCCTATTGTGGCGTATTGATTGTCATATTGACATTAATTATTGTCGGTATTGTGACGGTGATATGGCATCATGGCGCAGGGATTGACGATCGGGGACGAGATTATGGCGAAAAAGAGGAGCGGGTAAATGAGCAGAAAGAACACCTTTTAGGACGCGATAGCCAAAACCGAGCCTCGTATAATAAGTTTCGGTTAGGAGATTATAGTAATCTTCAGGACGCGGATTTTCGCTGTCGTCACGGTGTGGACATAGATGAAGTGACGAAATCTTACAATCCGAAGAGGCGTAATCAAGTCTTCAGGTATTGTGTCAGAGACAAAGTTGAAGATTCTGATAAGTTTTTCATGAATATATATTACAGTGATGAGTGCGAAAATCAGGTAGTCACGCAACGATTTTCTGATTGGTGGGTTCCAAAAAACAGAAAAGGAATTCTCAATATCATGGAAGATTTATGGGAGAAAATCGATTGGTTGGCTTCGCAAGCGCATGAAGGCGTTGAGATTGTTTCTTCGTCATCGAATATACATTACAGGGGGCATAACAAGGAAGATGTGAAAAACGATTTGTGCGCAGCTGTTATGGATGTGTTGGGAACTGGCTCGAATGTGGCGATGGTGCAATGGAAGACTCCGAAATGTTATGTTGAATGGCGTTTTGTGCGTGGATTACTTGAGGGAAAGACGATATACATGACTGGAATCACGTATTCAGATCAGCCGATTCTCAACGAAGATAATGGGCAGGAGTCCCCTCTGTAATCTTTGGGATGAATTTGTGTGCTAATGGCAAATGGCATTCTCTTGCTGAAAATTGTGTGGCAGAGTGGCAGTGCACTGTACGATATCTCTGGCGACCGGGCTATGCCTTGAATAAATAATAGGCTGATTGTAACGAGTAAGGATAGAATATGAAATTTCAATGTGATCAATGTAAGTCCATCTTGAATTCGGATTCGGTAACCGATGGCATGAAGGTGGATTGCCCGGTCTGCGGTGTGGAGACCGTATGCCATCCGTATGGGGATGAGCATAAACTTAAACTCAGCAAGATCACTGCGGATGGTGACACTGAGGGGGTTGAAGAAAATCTATCAAAGGTAATACAGGAGAAGGTTGCTTCTGCGGTTGGCATCGAGAAGCTTGAAGGGTTCAGCCTGTCGGGTCTGTTTTCTGAGGTGTTTTCGAAACACTCGCGTGAGGAGATGGAGAATTGCTTCACGGTGGGAACATCTAAGACGACTCCGAATATCCTTGACATAGACGTGTCATGGCCTAAGCCGTGGATGTTTACGCGAATGATACTTGCTTCGCTTGTCTTGTATTTTCTCCTGCTTGTTGGCTGGAACATATGGAAGAATCCTAACCTCCTGCCGGGGCTGATGCTGGTTGGTTCTTTTGCGATTCCAATTTCAACACTTATTTTGTTCATTGAGCTGAATGTACGGCGAAATATTTCGCTTTATATGGTGTCGCGGTTGGTATTCCTTGGGGGCGTGTTTTCGCTTCTTATTACTCATCTTTTGCCGGATATTACATCCTTAACATCCATCTTGTTTCGATATTGGCGTGAGCTTATGGGAGCTTCTGTGGCGGGGCCGCTTGAGGAATCGGCAAAGGTGCTTGCGATGGTTGTCGTAGCAAGTGCGGCTAAGTTTCGATACAAGTTAAATGGATTGTTGGTTGGGGCGGCTGTTGGCACGGGATTTTCGGCGTTTGAATCAGCGGGATATGCTTTTAGCACGCTTCTTGCAGATCGGAATGTCGATGTTATGGTGCAGGTCATCAATATGCGTGGTCTTATGTCTCCGTTTAGTCATATCGTTTGGTCGGCAATTGCTGGTTGTGCGCTTTGGCGTGTCATCAACGGGCAGAAGTTTAAGTGGTATATGCTTTGTGATGAACGATTTATTCGGCTATTACTTGTGCCCGTTGTTTTGCATATGGTTTGGAATTCGCCGTTGCAACTCCCGTATTTTGGGACGTTCATTGTTGTCGGCTTTGTCGGCTGGTTTGTGTGCCTTTCTCTAGCCCAGGAGGGGTTGAATGAATTAGCAGGGGAGCAGAAGGATGCGAGAAAGCATGAAGGAGAAGAATCCGTTTTGTCATCGAAAGGAGAAGTCCAATGAAAAGCGGCAACGTGAGATTTAAATGTCCGTTCTGCGGACAGATATCCGAAGGTCCGGCTCAATGTGCGGGCGCTGAAGATAATTGCCCGTCTTGCGGTAAGCGATTTCAGCTAGTGGCAATGACTGATTCTCCGTCGGTTCGTCCTAACTGTTTGATGTGCTATTTTATAATGTTTAAGAGGTATGTCGGTTTTCGGGGACGTTCTTCGCGCCGTGAATTCTGGTGGGCCATGCTTTTTCATACGATAGTAACATTGATCATTGTTATAGTCGATAGTGCTGTTTTCCGTAGGTATCGAGATCCGCAAGGTCTTCTCGTGCAAATATATTTCTTCGCCACGTTGCTACCTCTTATAGCTGTCCAGGTTCGGCGGTTGCATGATACGAACAAAAGCGGCTGGTGGGTGTTGCTTTCGCTTGTGCCAGTCCTGAATATTGTCTATATCGTTTGGCTGGCGATGGGTGGAGACAAGGGGAGTAACCGCTTTGACGTAGTCCGGAAGGTCGGGATTTAGTGAGGTAGTGTGGCCAGTGAGGAGGTATGGGGTATACCAAGAGAAGATTGAACCAAGTGAATGGAAATCGATGCCGAGGAGTATGGATCGGTGGTTGTATAGGGTTTATAGTCAGTATCGTCGGACAGTGTTCTTGATTTGGGGGACGGTGAATATGCTGTGAATAAGAATGGCGCGGTATCTGCATTGCTCATGTCATCGTCCGCGAGGCGCGGGGGGTGCGGTGGTTGCGCTTTGAAAACTAATTTCATTTTTGTCAAAAGTTTTCAGTTTCGCGGCGCAGAATGTGGTATAATATCAGCGAATTTATGATTGGAGGCAAAATATGTCCACCTATATTCCGCGAAAAGATTACTTGGAGTGGTTGTCAGAGTTTAAGGACAAAAAACTTATTAAGGTGCTGACTGGCTTGCGTCGTTCTGGGAAGTCTACGATTATGACGATGTTTGCCGAATCGCTTGTTGCTCAGGGCGTGCCGTTGAATCGGATTCTTACGATTAACTTCGAGGAGTTCGAGAATGAGGCCTATTTGGATCCGCACGCGCTTCATAACCGGATTATTGAGTCGGTAGTCCCTGGCGAACGGTTGTACGTGTTTCTCGATGAAGTTCAGCATGTCAATGAGTATGAGCGGGTTCTCGACAGCCTTTATGTCAAGCCAGACATCGATCTTTATGTGACAGGATCAACGGCTGATCTGCTTTCCTCTGAAATTGCATCCCGGCTGACTGGCCGTTATGTGGAGATTAATGTCTTACCTCTTTCGTTCGCAGAGTCCCTGTATGGACGGCAGATGAAGGAGGGCGGCGAGCGCCGGGCATTCATGGAGTATTTGACATTCGGCGGACTTCCTGGTGCGCGTGAATTCGAGAACGGATCGAGTGCTCAGCGTGAATACGTGGAAAGCGTCTTCAGAACGATACTGGAGAAGGATGTTCTCAAGCGGGCGAAGAAAGGCCGATTCCTGGTCGAACGGATTATTCGTTATATGGCGGACAATATCGGGCATCTTACCAGTCCCAAGCGTCTGACTGATCGTTTGGGAGAGGAAAGCAAGACGCATGAAGAAAAAGCTGCCGCCTATAACACGGTTGTCTCGTATCTCGAACGGCTGACGGATTGTTTCTTTCTTTACAAGCCGGATCGTTTCGATGTTGTCGGCGGCGAATTGCTTCAGCTTGTCCATAAGTACTACTTGACGGATTTCGGTTTTCAACATTATCTCCTTGGAAATGTCAGGCTCGAGCTTCAGCAACTCATAGAGAACGTTGTATATTTTGAGCTTATTCGGCGTCGTTATCAGGTTGCGACCGGTAAGGTGGATGATAAGGAGGTCGATTTCAGGGTCAAGGACAGGAACGGCGGCATTGCCTATATTCAGGTCGCGGTGACGGTGTCGAGTCCAGAGAAACTCGCACAGGAACTCGGACCGTTCAAGTTGATCAAGGATAACTATCCGAAGTATATTCTGACGTTGGATGAAATCTTTACACCTGATCATGCAGGAGTAAAGACATTGGGACTGATAGATTTCCTGCTCGGTCGATCTGCGATATAGCAGGTTTATCAAGTAGAGGATCAGTACAATCTCGGACGGTACGGTGGTTGCGCGGACGGTACGGTGGTTGCGGACGGTGCGGAATTGTTGTCAGAAACGGCGAGGTGACGCGCCTATACCATCGTAAGGACAAAAGTCCGGAAAGGATGGCGCGATATGAACAAGATCATGACAATTCTGGCGGTTGGGCTCGTGGTGGCCGGTGCGGTGACGTGCCGTGCGGAGACCAAGACGACGGTGCGGGACTCCCTGGGACGGATCACGGCGACCGTGACGACTGACCGCAACGGCAAGACGACGGTCCGCGATTCCCTCGGCAGGATCCAGGGGACTTCGACAACCGACCGTAACGGCAAGACGACGGTCCGCGATTCCCTCGGCAGGATCCAGGGGACTTCGACAACCGACCGTAACGGCAAGACGACTTACCGCGACTGCCTCGGACGCACCCAGGGGACGAAGACGACGGACCGCAACGGCAAGACCACGTGGCGTGACGCGACCGGACGTGTCCAGGGGACGTCTACCACCGACCGCAACGGCAAGACCACTTTCCGTGACAGCAGCGGACGGATTACCGGCACCAAGCTGAAACGGTGAAACGCCGCGGGGTTATTCCGCGAAGGCGGAGATCGAGAAGGGGAGGAGATTACAGGTGTATTTCCTGCCATCGATCTTGACTGCGATGATCTTCGGCTGAGCGGAGTCGTTGGCGAACAGGACGGCCACGGTTCCGTCCGCATTGCGGAACGCGAGCTCGTTGAGATCGCCACGAGTCAGAAGCCGCGTTGCTCCCTTACGGATGTACGTCGAGAGCATCTTCATCAGGTAGTACTCGCGGTTGAACACGGACTTCTTCGTCTTACGGTCGACGGTAACGAGCGAGTTCTGCGGCCAGCCCCAACGGCTCCGCTGGTCGTCCGTCAGCGCGAGGTTCCAGTAGTTGTAGTACGAGGCGCCTTGTCCGAGGAAGGTGCGCGCGACCTTCCAGGAGTGGAAGAGTTCGGCGCGGTCGTTCTTTCCGGCATTACATTCGTGCTCGGTCATCACCAGCGTGAGGTCGGGATAGCGGCGGTGAACCGCGCCGATGGCGCAGCGTCCTTCCCATTGGAAGCCCGCGCCGGTCACGTATTTGCGTCCGTCGGTCCGGTCAAGGACGTCACGGACCTTCTCGATCGACCGCTCTTCGATCGTGCCCATGTAGATTTCGGTGCCGGATCCCGCAAGCGCCGGACCGAGATAGTCGACGGTAAATTCCGCGAGCGATCGTCCCCGCCAGGTGCAGCTCGGATATGGTTGTGCACTGCACGGTTCGTTCTGTGGCATCACCATCCAGAGCGGGAATCCCTTCTCTTTCATCGCATCTACATAGAGACGGAAGTATTTCGCATACGCGGCGAAATGCTTCTGATCGCAGATGAAGGCGTCTTCGCCGATGAAGACGGAATCCTCGTAGGGACAGTCATTCGTCGGGTTGTCGGACGCCCATGGCGGGATCGAGGCATAGTGTCCAGAGGTCTTCATCCACCGCGGCGGACACCAGGGCGAGCCCCATACGAGGAAGTCCTCCGGTTTCACGCGTGCCTTGATCTCGCGCAGCAACGGCAACAGGGCGCGTTCGTCGATTTCGAGCGAGAACTTCTTCATCTCTAAGTCGCCGGCGTTGTCGTTGTATGAATAGTAGTCACGTGAGAAGTCGCTTGAACCGATCGGCGTACGAATGATGGTGAAGCCCGCGCCGTTCGCAAGGAACATCTCGTCTAGCACCGCTTTACGGTCCGCCTCACTCAGAACCGCGAGCGCATCCCATGAAAGTTCGCTGATCGCGGTTCCGAAACCGACAAACGTCTGATCGGTCTTCGTGAAGTCGATTGTCATCTCGGTTTCGGCCGTCGCCGCCGTCGTGGGGACAGCCCCCCAGAAATCGCTGTCGGTTATCGAAACCGACTTCCTCCATTCCGCCGCACCCGCCGCCATCGCAGCCAACCCGACTCCCGCGCAGATAAATGTTTTCATATCCCGTAGCATAGCAAATGGCGTCTGCCGATGTCAAATAAAAAGCCCGCTCGCGGGCGAGCGTAAAACTTTGAAGGTGGAGAGTCATCTCCCCATCGTTTATCCCGTTGCTCGATTGTCAGGAATGTTCCTGGAGCGTGTTGTGTGATATACTTTCTCACGGCGTCCTTTCTTGGTTGATGATTTGGAT
>CAMGEN010000006.1:0-62973 GCA_946055075.1 uncultured Verrucomicrobiota bacterium
GCGGCGCATCCGACGCGGATTTAGCGAGCACCAGCGCCGAATCGCCCCCGGCTCGGAAACCTTGCGTGCATCAATTCAAAAACGTGGGATAAGGGTGGTGGCGTTTCAAAGCCTTGGAAGAAGGACTTATCCAAACGGGTTTTCCGTGGGATAGAGCTGACCGGCCGGTTTCGGGAAGACGACGCAACCCCCTACACCTTCAACCTACCCCTACACCTACTTCTGTCCGTAATACGCGTTCTTGCCGTGCTTGCGCTGATAGTGTTTCTCACCGACATACGCCGCGAGAGGCGCCTTGTTGCCGAGCTGCTCCGTAAGCCGCGCCATCTTCGCGACCGCCTCGAGCGAGACCGCGTTATCGACGGCCTTCATCACATCGTTCGCCCAGGTGAACGGACCATGTCCCGCGACCAGCACTCCCGGCACCGCGAGCGGTTCTAGACCTTCGAAGCGTTCGACGATCACCTTGCCGGTATTGAGTTCATATGCGCGATCGACTTCCTCCTCGGTAAGCATCCGCGTCAGCGGAACGTTGCCGTGGAAGCAGTCCGCATGCGTCGTTCCGTAACACGGAATCTCCCGCATCGCCTGAGCCCATGCCGTGGCCTCGAGCGAATGCGTGTGCACGACTCCTCGCACGCCTTCGAACTTGCGATAGAGCTCGAGATGCGTGGGCGTATCGCTCGAAGGATTAAGTTTCCCCTCGACGACTTCGCCGTTGAGGTTCACCACGACCATGTCGCGCGGTTTGAGGAGTCCGTAGGAGACCCCGCTCGGCTTGATCACCACAAGCTCCGTTTCGGGATCGAACGCACTCGCGTTACCCCACGTGAGCACGACGAGTCCCTCATCGCGCAGCCGCATATTGGCGTGATAGACCTTTTTCTTGAGTTCTTCGAGCATGAAATTAAAATCTATGAATTTGGCAAAACACTGATAGTGTAGCAAAAACACCAAGTCCCCTTCAAGCAACTAACAAAAAAATTGGCGCGAGGTGCCTGACACCTCGCGCCAATTGAAAACTCTCTGTCTTTCGCGACGGAAGGTTAATCCCTGACGATCGCGGGAATGCCGCGGATCGCGCGCTTGAAGTTGACGAGATAAGAGGCAAAGCCCTTCACACCGGTTTTGCACGGCTTCAGGGTGACACTCTTCGCGCCTTTGAAGATCACCTTGGCGAGAAACTCCTCTAAACTGATCCCCGATCCCTGATCCCTGATCCCTGCGGTTTTGGCCGTGTACGCGGCCAGAACCGCCATTCCCCATGCCCCGCCCTCACCGGCGGTGGACATGCAGGTGACCGGCGCATTGAGCGCGTCCGCGAGAAACTGCTGCGCGACCTTCGGAGTCTTGAAGAGTCCGCCGTGTCCCGTCACCTTGGTGAGCTTCATGCCCTCGCCAGCGACGAGATCGAGTCCGATCTTCATCGTCGCGAGCGCCGAGTAGATATTCGCACGCATGAAGTTGGCGAGCGAAAAATCGGCGTTAGGAAAACGGACCGTCATCGGCACCGCTTCGTTCATGTGCACGAGCGGCTCCCCGGAAAGATACGGAACGGTCACGACGCCTGCGCAGTCCGGAGCGCCTTTGAGCGACTCCTTGAAAAGGTAATCGTAGGCGTTAGAACCCCGCAACTTTGAAACCTTGCAACCCTGCAACCCCTCGAAGAGCTTCACCCATGCGTTGATGTCGCTGGTGCAGGTATTGGCGTGGCTCATCGCCGCCTGCGCGCCGGTGGGCGAATTGACGATGTCGATCTCGGTGTAGAGCTTCTTCAATGGCTTAGCGAGAATCGCGGTTCCGAAGATCGAGGTGCCAGCGGAGACGTTCATCTCACCGGGTGCGACCGCATTCGTCGCGACCATGCCGGTCTGCACATCGCCTTCCGGCGGCGCAAATACGGCACCCGCGGCGAGTTCGCCGCTGGGATCGAGGAGTTTCGCGCCCTTCGCGGTAAGATACCCTCCGATCGCGCCCGCAGGAAGCGCTTTCGGCAGGATGTCCTTGAGCTTCCACGGATACTTCTTCTTTGCGCAGAGGGCGTCGAACTTCTTCACCATCTTCGCGTCGTAGTCCTTCGCGACCGCGTCGATCGGGAACATGCCGCTCGCCTCGCCGAAGCCCATCGTTTTCTCGCCGGTGAGGAGGAAATGCATGTAACCGGCGAGCGTAGTGAGAAACGCGATGTCCTTCACCTCCTTGCCATCGTCGAGAACGCGCTGGTAAAGGTGGGCGATCGACCAGCGCTGCGGAATCGCGAAGCCGAACGCCTTCGTGAGCGCCGTCGCCGCGGGAGCGGTGATCGTGCAGCGCCAGGTGCGGAACTCCGCGAGCTGCTTCCCGTTCTTGTCGAACGGCAGATAACCGTGCATCATGCCGGAGATGCCGATCGCGTCCAGCGCGGCGATTCTGCCGCGGTAGTTCTTCTTCAGTTCCGCGTAGGCGGACTGCATACCCTTGACAGCATCGGACATCCTGTACGACCACACTCCGCCGGGTAGCAGTCTGTTCTCCCACCCGTAGCCGCCCTGCGCGAGCACCTTGCCCTTCTCGTCGCAGAGCACCGCCTTAATGCGGGTCGACCCGAACTCGATTCCGAGAATTAAGCGATTTGACGAAGAACCTTTCATTGCACGAGCCATTGTGGTAGTCGGTAGATGGTAGTTGGTAGATGGTAGATTAGCGGAGTTTCCACGCGAGGTCGGCGAGGAAGAGTTCCTGTTCAAGCTTCTCGGGAGTCGTATCCTTCGTGATGTGCACGAATTCAATGCCCATGATTCGCGCCCAATCTGCCATCTGTTCGGCCGTGACGTCGTAAGTCAGGACCGTATGATGCGCGCCGCCGGCCTGGATCCAGCATTCGACACCGGTGGTGACGTTCGGCATCGCCTTCCACATCACGCGGGCGACGGGGAGGTTTGGCATCTTGTAGATCGGCTTGATCACCTTGATGTCCTGGCAGATCAGACGGTAGCGTCCGCCCATGTCGACGAGCGAGAGGACGATCGCGTCGCCCGGGTGACCCTCGAAGACGAGACGCGCGGGATCGGCCTTTCCGCCGATGCCGAGCGGATGCACTTCGATCTTCGGCTTCGCTGCGGCGATCGTGGGACACACCTCGAGCATATGCGCGCCGAGCGAGCAGGCCTTGCCCTTCGCGAGCTCGTAGGTGTAGTCCTCCATGAACGCGGTACCGCCGGTCTTCCCTTCAGACATCGCCTTGACGACCGCGGTCATCGCCGAGACCTTCCAGTCGCCTTCCGCGCCGTACCCGTAGCCCTGCGCCATCAGACGCTGCGAGGCGAGACCGGGAAGCTGCTCCATGCCGTAGAGATCCTCGAAGGTGTTGGCAAATGCCCTGCAGCCCTCGGAATCCAGCAGCTTCTTCATCGCGATCTCCTCCTTGGCCTGGTAACGGACCGCCGCGAGGTTCTTCGTATTGAATGTGTAGAGCTTCTTATATTCCTTCATCAGCGCGTCGACTTCCTTGTCGGTGACCGCGTCGATGTATTCGACAAGCTTGCCGACCGGCCAGGTGTTCACCTGCCAGCCGAGCTTCTCTTGGACCCCGACCTTGTCGCCCTCGGTGACCGCGACATTGCGCATGTTGTCGCCGAAGCGCATGACCTTGAGATCCTTTGAAAACGCGACGCCGACGGCAACGCGCATCCAGTCGCCGATGCGACGGACCACATCCTTGTCCTTCCAGTAGCCGGCGATGACCTTGCGCGGCATCCGGAGCCGCGCTGCGATAAAGCCGTGTTCACGATCGCCGTGCGCGGCCTGGTTGAGGTTCATGAAGTCCATGTCAATGCCCTTGTCGGGAATGGACTCGTTGTACTGCGTCGCGAAGTGGAGATACGGCTTCTGCAGGAGCTTGAGTCCGTTCAGCCACATCTTCGACGGCGAGAACGTATGGCACCAGGTGATAATGCCGGCGCAGTTATCCGCGTAGTTCGCGGCCTTGACGGCATCGGTCGCCTCCTCGGGGGTCTTCACCGTCGTCTTGTAGACGATCCTGCACGGCAGCAGTTTCGTCGCATTCATCTTCGCGACCATCTCTTCGGCGCGCTTCGCGACTGTATCCAAAACCTCAGGTCCGTACAGATACTGCGAACCGACGACGAACCAGAACTCGTAATCCTTCATTGTCTTCATGTTGATACTCCTTGATTAGAAAATTGAAAATAGGTTGAGTTGGACAGCGGACGGGCATCAGTTGAGCCACGTCCAGAAATACGCGTAAGCCGCGATGACGCAACCGACGACGAAAATCGAGGCGACCACATCAATCCAGTTCCACGATTCGCGGTTCTCCTTCTTGTAATCGGGAGAGAGACACGCGAAGCAGAGCCCGTCCTGATGTGCGGCATCCGGCGACGGCGCGGTAAGCGAGGCGGTGATCACAATCGCGAACGAGAGCGCGAGGAGAATTCCCGAGAAATAGAAGTCCTGGACGAACGCGAAACCGTCCGCCCCGCCCCAGATCGCGTTCGCGCCTAGTTTGGCCATGCCGAGAAGGAAACCCACAGAGAGTCCCCAGACCGCGCCGCGCAGGTTCATGCGCTTCCAGCAGAGACCAAGCACGAATACCGCGACGATCGGCGGCGCGAGGAACGACTGAACGGACTGGATGTACTGGTAGAGTCCGCCGCCGGAGATCGCCTTCATGATCGGCAGCCACAGGAGTCCGAGCGCGGTCATCACGACCGTGGTGGCACGTCCGATGACAACGAGCTTCTTCTGGCTCGTTTCGGGCTTGAGCTTCTGATAGACGTCGACGGTAAAGAGCGTTGACACCGAATTGAAAAGCGAGGCGAGCGAACTCATGAGAGCCGCGATCATGCCCGCGACGACGAGTCCGCGGAAGCCGGTCGGCAGCAGCGTCTGCACGAGCGTCGGGAAGACGGTGTCGCCGTTGAGCGCGCCGGACTCCTTGAGCGGAATCGCGAAGGCCGCGCCGTTGATGACGACATGATTGTGGTGAAGCGCGAAACCGAGCATGCCGGGAACGAGGAAGAGGAACACCGGCGCGAGTTTGAGGAAGCCGCCCCAGATCGCGCCGCGTCGGGCGTTGGGGAGGTTCTTCGCCGCGAGCGTGCGCTGGATGATGAACTGGTCGGTGCACCAGTACCAGACGCCGATGGTGGCGGAAGCGACGATGACTCCGAGCCACGGAAACGCCTTATGGGAGAGCGTATGCCAGAGACCGAACTGCTCGACGTTGCCGGTGGACTTGATCGTCGCCTTCAGCACCTGCCAGCCGTCCGTCACGCTCTGCGCGGTAGTGCCGTCCGGCAGCGCGATGCCCGAATGGCCGAGATGATAAAGCGCGAATGCGGTAACGGAAAGCGTGCCCGCGAGGATGATGCTGGTCTGGACAAGATCGGTGTAGACGACCGCGGAGAGTCCGCCGATCGACGAGTAGAGACCGGCTAGGACGACCGTCGCGACCGCGCCGATCCAGAAGGAGGTAATCACGGTGCCTCCGATGGTGATCTGCATCTCGGGCATCATCACCTCGAAGAACAATGCGCCCGCGAAGACGGTGACGGAAATCTTGGTAAGCACGTACGCCGCGAGCGAGACGAGTGAAAGGATCCAGCGCGCCTTGGCGCCGAAGCGACGCTCGAGAAACTCTGGCATCGTGGAGACGCCGCTCTTATAGTAGAACGGCAGGAACACCCAGCTCATCATGACGAGCACCCAGGCCTGCAGCTCCCAATGGGACTGAGACAGCCCCGCCACCGCGCCAGAACCGGCGAGCCCGATCAGATGCTCCGAGCCGATGTTCGCCGCGAAGATGGACGCGCCAATCGCAAGCCATCCAACCGACCTACCGCCCAGGAACAGATCCTCGCCAGACTCGATCTTCCGGCGCTTGATCGTGAAAACCACTACTCCGGCCAGCAGCGCGAAATATGCGAGAATCATCACCCAATCCAGGAATTGCATATACCCTCTCCTTGTATTGTTGCTGATAATTATAACAAAAAACCAACGAAAATCGGGAAAAATTCCGTCGCCCCGGTCAGATCCACCTGATAGATACCGCCGCGGAAACGCGGCACCATGTCCCACGAGAACTCGCGCTCGAGAACCAGCAGTGCTCCGTCCGACAACACGCAGAGATCCGCGACACCGCGGACCAGAATGCCCTTGAAGGCCATTCCGTGCAGCTTTTCCACCGGATACGCCCATTGTCCGGAGAGCCGCCACGGCGACAACCCGTCAGCAGCACGGTGAACATCGCAGCCGTCAACGGGTTCGCCGACGAAAGGACACCGGACAAGACATCTCCCGCGCCGGTATGTCCGTCACACGCGCTCGGATTCAAGGCTCTTGAGGAACTCGTCGAGAGTCATCGCCCCGAGATCGCCCTCACCACTCTTGCGGACCGACACCGTTCCGGCAGCCTCATCACGAGGACCGACGACCAGCTTGTACGGAACCTTCCAGTTGGACGCCTCGCGGATCTTCGCACCGAGTTTCTCGGCGGAAGAATCAACTTCGACGCGATAACCGGCGGCCTGAATCTTCGACTGGATCTGCTTCGCGTAATCAAGCGCCTTGTCGGAAATCGGTAGCACGCGGATCTGCTCCGGCGCCAGCCAGAACGGGAACGCGCCCGCATAATGTTCGATGAGAATACCGATGAAACGCTCGAGCGAACCAAGAACGGCGCGGTGGAGCATCACTGGATGATGCTTCTTGCCGTCCGCACCGATGTACTCGGCGTTGAGACGCTCCGCGCTCGGCAGCTGATAGTCGAGCTGGATCGTGCCGCACTGCCACTGACGGGCGAGCGCGTCGACGAGCGTGAACTCGAGCTTCGGACCGTAGAACGCGCCCTCGCCGGGCTGGATCTCGTAATCCATCCCCGCCGCCTTGCACGCGGCCGCCAGCGCCTTCTCGGCGTGCTGCCAGGTCGCGATCTCGCCGACATGGTCTTCGGGCATGGTGGAAAGCTTGACGAGCAGATTCTTCTCGAAGCCGAAGTCGGAATAGACGTCCTTGAGAAGACGGCAGAACTTGGCGACCTCCTCCTCGATCTGGTCCTCCGTGCAGAGGATGTGCGCATCGTCCTGAACAAATCCACGTACACGCATAATACCGTGCAGAGTTCCGCTGGGCTCGTTACGCGCGCAATGACCGAACTCGGCGAGACGGAGCGGCAGATCCTTGTAGCTGCGCGTGCGGCTCTTGAAGATCTCGATCGCGCCTGGGCAGTTCATCGGCTTCACCGCGAAGAGACGCTTCTCGCTCTCGGTGACAAACATGTTCTTCTGATAGTGCCCCCAGTGTCCGCTGCGCTCCCAGAGCGAACGCGGCATGAGCGCCGGCGTATTGACCTCGCGGTAACCGTCTTCGATGATCTTCCGGCGCATATAATCCTGAAGCGTGACATAGACAGACCACCCGCGCGGATGCCAGAAGATCTGCCCCGGATTCTCGGGATCGATGTGGAAGAGATCGAGTTCGACACCGAGCTTGCGATGATCGCGGCGCTTCGCCTCCTCGGCGCGTGCGACAATCTCGTCGAGCTCTGCCTGATCCTTCGCAATAATGCCGTAGACGCGCTGGAGCATCTTGTTCTTAACATCACCGCGGTAATAGGATCCAGCGACGCGCATGAGCTTGACGACACCGATCTGCTTGGAATGCTCAACGTGAGGACCGCGGCACATCTCGACGTAGTCGCCGACCGCATAGGTCGAGATCGCGACCCCGTCCGCAACGACATCCGCGAGGCGCTCGAGCTTGTACTGCTGACCCGCGAGCAGCTCCTTTGCCTCATCAGCAGAAACCTCTTTCTTCACAAAAGGCTCGTCGAGCGCGATCAGACGGGCGATTTCCGCCTCGATCTTCGGAAAATCCTCGGGAGAAAGACGATGCGGAAGGTCGAAATCATAATAAAAGCCGTCGTCGGTAGCAGGACCGATATCCACCTGCACGTTCTCGAAAATGTTCATGATCGCACGCGCCATCATGTGCGCGGCAGAATGCCTTCTCATCTCAACGGTAATTTCAGCCATAACTCTCCTTTGAAATATGGCCTATTATTATATCACAATTCGCGGTAAATGTGCCGTGAATTGTGATATTACCTAATAAAACCAAATCACATCATCTTACCGGCGAGAGCGTTCAGTCGATCGATCCAAAGCGTACCGAGATCATTCTTGCGCTTCATATGTTCGGTAACCGCAACCACGAAAGGATTAGTCTCAAAGGTCCCACGAACCCCTTCGAAGTCAGCCTCCGTCGTAGCTCCGAGGCCATCAAAGCCGAAACCCGTCTTGGTCGACAGCGAGAACTCCTTCTTCGCGTCGTCATAAAGCATCCTGTCAAGCTTCATCACCGATTCGCGCCAACGCCGAATGATCATTACGAGGTCACGATAAGAGATCTCATCCTCTCTGAGCCCGTAGTAGCGCAGCATCAGATCATATGCCCAGGTCCACTCGTAATCGTAATAGCGATCCTGGAGTTCGGTGAATCTCGCGTCAAGTTCATCGCACGAACCAACAATCCCATTCTCAACATCATTGAGAATCGCGCTCACGCGGGAATGCGGCGCAAGGAGTCCGGACAGATCAACCCAATCGCCGCCGCCTGCGAGTTCCGTTGGACGCAATCCGCTCAGGTAATCCCCGTTCTTGACCTTCTCCAATCGGGAAATCAGCGAATTACCGAGGAACTTGTCAATCGCCATCTGATAGAAGTCGATGCCCTTCTCCAACGCCGCATTGGTAATCCTCGCGCTCTGATAAGCGTAGGTATCGCTGGTAGCACCAGAAAGCGAACGCAGATTCTCAAGAATAGCGATGCCGCGGACCATCTTATCTATCGTATACGGGGAAAGCAGATTGAAGTTGACCTTGTCCAGACGCCCTTCCAGTGCCCTGCGGTCCCGTTTTGGCCATTTCTGCACGTCGCGGATCGTACCGACGCTCCGGAGGTTGACCCCTGGGACCAGGTACGTAACGCCCTTAGACTCGATCAGATAGGAAAACGGCAGATTCGAAGTGTCGGGATTGGTCGTGTGACGTCCCATCACCAGCGAAAAGGCGCCGATCCTCGCAGGCCACAGAATATAAGAGTCGGACGACGTCTTGGATCCGCGTTCAAGCGCTCCCTGATGAATCGGTCCGAGCTTGTACATGTGATTGGACTGATTGGATCCAGAGCCGGCATTCATGAAGCTGAACATACCAGCGATAAGCAACGTGGACTTGTGGTGCGTCACAGTGAAGGGTCCGGCAAAAACCGCGCACGCTTCGCCGTTCTCCTCCTGGCAGTTGCAGAAGAAGAGCGAATCGGAAGCGGAATAACCATGGCCAAGCTCGCAGGACTGGCCAACATAGCAACGCGTGATCCGCGTACAGTCTTCGACGCTGGACCCATTCTGAACGATGAAGTCATCGGCGATGACACCGCGACCGATGACCACCGGTGAATCCACTCGACTCATCAGCGAACCATTCGACAGGCGGGCAGCCCCATCAACCACCGCACCGTCACCGATGTATACGCCCCTGACGAGTCCAGTGTCGATGATCGTGACCCCAGAGCCGATATGTCCGCGGGAAGAACGAACCGCGTCCGCACGCTCCTTCGCGAAACGCTTGAGCGCCGCGACCAGTTTCGGACGATGACGATACATGGCTTCGAGATATGCCTCATGCGCAGTCAATCGTGTGTGAATCGTAACCTCACGACCGCCGGTCTCATTCAGGACCGACACCTCGACGCCGTTACCGAAACACGACTCACCGTCCACATAGATCTTGTCGACGTTGCCGATATGCGTTCCAGCACCGATATCGTAATTTGCGATGTAGCTGCGGATATTGGACAACCGGCAGTCGTCGCCGACGGTGACATTATGCAAAGTCGCATGATAAATGCCTGAAGGTCTGCTGACTCCGCCGGGGAACTCGTAGGATCTACGGAATGCGCCAATGCGGCAAACGCCGGAAAACACAACGTCATGCACCCTCGCCGCATCAAACCCGTCCGTGACCTCCAGCTTATTCCAATCCTCACTGGAGCAGCCGTTACGCTCCAGCAACGAAATCTCAGCAGGATTAAGTCTGCGAAAAGAACCTTCAATCATAAGAAAAGCTCCTTAGTTACCAGGTCATGCGCGTCGGAATGCCGCTCGCGTCCATAACCATCTTGATATCGGAAATCGTATACTCGCCGGTATGGATCATGCCGGCGACGATAGCTGCATCGGCATTGGCCTCGTTGAACACGGTGACGAAATGCTCGGGTTTACCAGCGCCGCCAGATGCCACCACGGGCACATTAACCGCATTTGCGATAAGACCCGTAATCTCTAGCTCGAACCCAGCCCGGGTGCCGTCGGCATCGACGGAATTCACGACGATTTCGCCGACCCCAAGATCCTCGGCACGCTTAGCCCACTCGACCGCGTCCATGCCGGTGAACTCACGAAAACCGCGGGTAGTGACCTCGAATCCGGAAGCGGTCTTACCGCTCCTGACCGGATCCATACCCAACACCACGCATTGCGAACCGAACGCCTTCGCCCCCTCGGCGATGATCGCGGGATTCCTCACCGCCAGCGAATTCACCGACACCTTCTCAGCCCCGGCGAGAACCACTCGTTCCATATCGGCGATACAGCTAACGCCGCCACCGACCGCAAATGGAATGCGCACAGACTTCGCCACGGCCGCGACGATGCCGATATCAATCGGACGGTGCTCAGCGGAGGCGGTGATATCATAGAACACCAGCTCGTCCGCTCCGCCGTCCGAATAACGAACCGCCATCTCAACCGGATCTCCCAGATCAACATTGTTCTTGAACTTTACGCCCTTCGTGACGCGCCCGTTAATCACATCCAGACACGGGATAATACGTTTAGTAAGCATATGCAAAAAATTGAAGTGTTAGAATAACGTTGAATTGGGCAGCTGGGAAGTCACAACGCCAGCCATTCGCGCAACAGCGAGAGCCCCACACGGCCAGACTTCTCGGGATGGAACTGACATGCCCAGAGCTTCCCGCGTTTCACCATCGCCGTAAATTCAAGACCCGCATACCCGGTGAAACCGACGGTCTCCGGCACCACCTCAGCGTAATACGAATGGACGAAGTAGTACTCCGCGTCCTTCAACGCACCGACCGCATCACGCATCCGCACCTGGTTCCAGCCGATCTCCGGAACCTTGAAACCCTTCACATCGGGGAAGCGCCGAACCATTCCGTTGATAATTCGCAGGGTATCAACGCCGCCATCCTCCTCCGAACGATCAAACAGGATCTGCATGCCGAGGCAGATACCGAGAAACGGCTTACCCGATGCAGCGGCAGACTTAACCGCATCAACAAGATGCAACGAACGGAGATTCTCCATCGCGCTCTTCGCCGCACCGACCCCTGGGAACACCACCCGGTCCGCCGAAGCGATCACCTCGGGATCGCTCGTAACCACCGCATCTTCACCGATGGAGGCAAACGCGAGATTAACACTCGTGAGATTACCCGCCTTGTAATCGACAATAGCCGTCATATTCTCATCCAATCCAATTTTAAAAACCCAGCAACCGCCTCGCGTTGCCCGAGAAAAGCGCTTCATGATCAGCGGCAGACCGAACCGCCCGCACATGCGAAATCGCCTCCGAATACTCCACCCACGGGAAATCGGTCGCGAAAAGGATGCGGTCCGTAGGCCACGACCTCAAGATACGGACCTCTTCGTCATAATGCCATCGGCAGGCAAGCGCAGAAGTGTCGATCCAGACCCCGCGCTCAAGCAACACATCCGTGGCATGCGGTCCATACCGGAAGCAGCCCCCGAGATGCGCGGCAACGAACCGCAGCGACGGAATCTGGTCCATCAGCTTCGCAATCTCGTCCGGACCGCAATAGCCGCGAACATCCTTCCACGAGACGTCGCCGCCAGCATGGCATTGCACAATCAATCCTAAATCGGCAATTTTCCCGAAGATCGGCAGCACTGCAGGATCAGCCAACGAGAAGCCCTGATAATACGGATGAAACTTGATTCCCTTTACCCCGGCCCTGGCGAATGCCTCCACATGCGCCGGTGCATCGGGATCGAGAGGATGCACCGAACCGAACGGGATCAGCATCCGCTGCGCCCGCTCGCCGAACTCGCCAGACATGATCGCGGACGAACGACGCAAAATGAACTCCCACTGATTCGGACGCGTCGCAATCTGACACAGAACAGCCTTATCGACGCCCGCCTTCACCATCGAGTCAAGATGGTTCGGCATCGTACCGTCACCGCTCGGCCACAGCACTCCTTCAGTCTGACGACACATCGCCGCCATCGCCCTGCCGGCGACTTCAGCTGGAAAATCATGACTATGGAAATCGACAATCATTTGGGACGTATTATATCAAAAACCATTGCATTTATAGCAAGCCAATGAAGCGAAACCGAATGAGTAAACACTGACGCCGAAGAACGCACGCGGAATCTTCGAATTTATGATATACTAACACCAAATCCCTAATGGGGGTGATCCGGTTTCGACGGGATGCGTTGAGGTCGGGTTGCGTGTCGAGGACGGCTGGTTGGCCTCGTTAATCATCCGGTCAAAACTGTAATTGCGAACAACGATTACGCTCTCGCCGCCTAATTAACGGCCGCGATGTCGAAGCGCTGACGTCCGATAAGCGCTGAGGCATAATTCATCGGGCTACGTTGCAGGGCTCTCCGCTCGGGCGCTGCAGGGTACCGAACCGAACGGATGGTCGGGGCTTAGCGCGTGTGTCCGCTTGCTCCTTCCGAGATTAAAGGCATAATAAACACGTAGACGCTCGGTTGATTCCATTTCGGACAGGGGTTCGACTCCCCTCACCTCCAAAAATAGGGAATAGGTTATAGGGAATAGTGAATAGGTATGGAAGCTGAAGTATTTTGTTTATTTGTTGCGTCGAGCATCTTCTAAGACCTATTCCCTATTTTTGGAAACTATTCGTTATTCACTATAACCTATAATCTGCACTCACCAAGCAAAGAAAGGCAAAAACGATGACCGAATCCTTAATGCTGAAGAAGTCCAAAGCATTCGCGCTGCGCATTGTTCGCCTTTACAAGTACTTGCGCGACCATAAGGAGTCGGTTATCGCCAAGCAAATGCTGCGCGCGGGCACCTCGATCGGCGCGAACATCGCCGAAAGCCGTTATGCGCAGAGCAAGGCTGACTTCGCCTCCAAGTTGCAGATCGCGCTCAAGGAAGCGTCGGAAACGCAGTATTGGATCGAGCTTCTGCGTGATGCCGAATTGGTCGAGCCCGGTCCGGCATTCGATTCCATCTGCGATGATTGCACTGACCTCCTCCGCCTCCTGACCGCAAGCGTCAAAACGGTGAAAACGGAGTCATGACAACGGTGACGCGTGAGCCCCCATTGTCCTCTAACGGCGAAAATGCTAAACATCCGCACTTCGACTGCGAACTTAATTGCGATGTCGTCTGGAATTCCGCAAGGTGTCGGAATAGAGAATTCCGCAGCGATCATCAACGCGGACGGACACGGCGCGTGGCGACGGCGGAAAACGGATCCTCCGGCCAGTAGTGCTTCGGATAACGGCCGCGGAGGTCCTTACGGACCAATTGGTACCCTTCTTTCCAAAAGCCGGCGAGATCCTTGGTAACGGCGCACGGACGCTGCGCCGGGGAAAGAAGCGTCATCACGATTGGCACCTTCCCGCCTGAGACCTTCGGCGTCTCCATGAGTCCGAAACACTCCTGCAGCCGCACCTCCACCGTCGGCTCGTCACCTTCATAATGAATGATCATGTGCGAACCCGACGGCACTTCCATCCGCACCGGTGCCAGGCGGTCGAGTTCACGCCGGTCGTGTCCGTTATCAGAAAGGATGAAATCCATCACTGCGGCGATATCGAGTTTCTCAAGATCCTTCCACTTCGTCATCCCGTCCACGAACCCAGGGAGAGCGGAAAGAATCAGATCGTCACTCATTTGCGGCCAGCTTGCAGATGAGTTGAAGTTAGAATCCGAAGTTGAACAACGGAGGGAGTCGTCTTCTGAAAGAACGCGGTGAAGAAAGTTGATGCGGGCACGAAGCTGAAGCGTCTCCTTGGTCCAGCACGGAAGATTCTCCACCCCCTTCAACCGAACACCTTCTATCAGGGCTCTGACCATCCGCTCTTCAACTTCAACTTCACACTTCAACTCAGGCCGCTCCCCCAGCGTCATCGCTCCGAGCCTGCGCTTCACCACCGCCTTCACCCGTTCGCTCTTGCGGTCCCATTCGCAGAACGGTTCCTCTACGATGCGGTCCGCGAAAAGCGTTTCGATCTCCGACTCAAGAATCGGACACGCGAGAAAGATCTTCGCGTCTCCCATCCGGTCGTCGAGCTCACAGCAGACGAGATACGGCTCGCGGGACAGCGGATCGTCATCGGGCAGGAACGCGCCGCGTCCGGACACCATCGTGAACGTGCCGTTACCTCGGTTCTTCGCGACGCGATCCGGATACGCGAGCGCGAGAGCCGCCGAAGGCTGCAGTGCAGAGCGAAGAGCGAAGAGTGATGTGTTATGGTGGGAAAATCTCTTAGCCAGCTGTCGAATACGAGGAGTAACCGGAACGTAACGGATATCCGTTTCCCGACTACGAGAGCCTTCTTCGATTATCGCCGCATACAGCGAGATCTTGTCTTCATCTATTCCTAATTCTTCATTCTTAATTCTCTCTTCCCCGCCGAGATGTTTCTCGCCGGTGGCGAGGAACATATTGGCGAGGCGCGGATGCATCGGGAGCTTCGCCATCGCCTTGCCCTTCGCGGTGAGATTGCCGCGGTCATCGAGGGCGCCGAGTAGTTTCAGAAGTCCTACGGACTGATCCCAGGCGCTTGCCGGCGGCGGCGTCATCCACGGCAGATCCTCCCGGCGGAGCGCGCCCCAGGCGCAGCTCGTGAGCACCAGCGAACAGAGATCGGCATCGAGGATCTCGGGCATCATCTTCTTCGGACGCGAAGCCTCCGATGCCTCGGTCCAGAGCCGGTAGCAGACACCCGCACGGACACGTCCCGCGCGCCCCCTGCGCTGTTCGGCACGGTCCTGCGTAAGCGGCAAGGTGACCAATCCCGACATTCCCGTTGAAGGCGAGAAACGCGGCACACGCATAAGTCCCGAATCGACAACCGCCGTCACCCCTTCAAGAGTCACCGAGGTTTCGGCGATCGAGGTCGCGAGCACGATCTTGCGTTTATCTGACGGACGGAACACCTTGTCCTGCTCCTCCTTCGACAGCGAGCCATACAACGGAAGAACAAGAGGTTGAGGTTGAAGATTGAGGTTGAGGACGGAATCCAGATTCCTTTTGATCTCACCTTCGCCTGGGAGGAAGCAGAGGATATCGCCGTCCGTTTCACGATAGGCCTGCGCAACCGCCGCGGACATCGGAACCTCGCCGAGATACTTCGTCTCGACCGGAAACATACGACCCTGCGCGATAACGCGTGCAGGTTGAAGCCCAGCGGTCGAGGTCGAGAGGGAATCTACCACTTCATCAGCGTCGAGCGTAGCGGACATCACGACGATACGGAGATCGGGACGGAGCGCGTTCTTCACCTCGAGCGCCAGCGCATAAGCGAGATCGCACTGCAGCGAGCGTTCATGGAATTCATCGAAGATGACGAGTCCAACATCTGACAGTTCCGGATCGGACATTATCCGCTGCGTGAGAAGCCCTTCGGTCACCACCTCCAGCCTCGTCGACTTGGAAATCATCCGTTCTAATCGCACCTGATAACCGATTGTTCCGCCTACCGCCTCGCCGCGCTTCTTCGCGATATACGCCGCGCAATTGCGTGCCGCAAGCCGACGGGGTTCGAGCATCACGATCTTCTTACCTTGAAGCCATGGCTCGTCAAGCAGCGCCGGCGGCACACAGGTGGTCTTACCGCTTCCTGGCGGAGCGGTCAGGACGACATCATGTCCCGCCGATAACGTGGACCTGATCTCGCCGATCTTCTCCTCGACGGGGAACATCAATCAAGGACCTTGTAGGTCGGGCCTTCGCCCGAGTAGGAGTCGAGCCCCGAAAATCCGCGGCGCGTGTATTCGACGAACTCCTCGGCGGGCACACCCTTCTTCACCTTCGGTCGTTCGCCGAAGAGGACAGTGCCGAGACGCACCCAGGTCGCTCCTTCCTCGACCGCAACCTCGTAGTCGCCGCTCATGCCCATCGAAAGCCGCGGCAATGAAATTCCGAACTTCTCCTCGGTGCGGTCGCGAAGTTCACGAAGCGCCCTGAACGTGGGACGCGAGTCTTCGGGATTCTCACTGAACGGAGCCATCGTCATGAAACCCTCGAGCGTGATGCGCGAAGCGTGCTCCATCAGCACGCGGATCGCCTCGTCGACTTCCGACGGCGGCATGCCAGTCTTGGACTTCTCGCCGGAGACGTTGACCTCGAGAAGAATGTGCGGCTGGGCACCAGTCGCTTCGGCGACAGATTCGATCTTGTTGATCAGCTTTACCGAATCGACGGAGTGGATGAAGTCGAAGAGCTCGAGCGCAGGACGCACCTTGTTGCCCTGAAGGTGTCCGATAAGATGCCACGACGGACCAGCCACGCTCGCGGGTTTCTTCCACGCAGCCTCCTGCACCTTGTTCTCGCCGACAATCGTAAGCCCAGCCTCCCAGGCCTCACGGACAACGTCTTCACCGTGTGTCTTGGTGACCGCGACGATCTCGACCTCGTCGGGATTGCGACCAACGCGCTTGCATGCCGCGGCGATTCTGCCGCGGACGGACTCCAGAATCTCGCTTATTTCCTGCATAGACTGTAAATCCACTTCCCACTGTCCCAGAAAAATCCGATGACGCCAGCATAGGCTGACAGAGTCCGCTCCACCAGCGACCCCCAGAGCTGGGCAAAGGTAAACGGAGTCATCGTTGCCAGCCATACGAGCACAAGCATGATGTTCACCATCAGGATAACGGCCCAAGAGAAAATTCGCCCATACAGCTTGACATCCGGCTGACGCTGCGCGAGTGTCTCAAGCGTAAACAGCACGTGAAACGCCCAGGTGAAGCCAATGGCGAACATCCACAGCGGGAGAAACGGCAACGGACGCAGGAACGCATAGGTTACGAGGGCCACAACGATTACCAGGAAGGTGTAGAACGGAAAGAAATAAGGCGCCAGTGTAATGATCACATTAGATTTGGTAAGACGCACGCTGCCACCGCTTTCGCTTACACGGACATCGGAAGGCCGCGCTCCGAAAAGCAAACCCCACAACGCATGAGTGAGCTCATGCCCGAGCACATAAGCACGAACGGGATGTGAAAGCGTTGCCCAACAAAGTGCGAACGCCGCCATGCCGCCGAGCAACGAACACGACTCGGCCGACAAAGCGTTACCACCCTGGGCAGCGAAAACAAGTGCGTCAATCAATGATCGACAGAATGCCCAACAGAGCGGCAACAGCAGGACACCTAAAAGCATCCGGAGGAAATTCGCCATTTACTTCTCCTCGAAAACGAAGACGAGTTCACCGGGAAACACGCGTCGACGCTGGCGGGCGATAAGTTCGACGAAATCGCGATCGGAGCGAAAGCGACGCTGATTTTCGGAAAGCTTGCGGATCTCCTCGCGTTTTTGGGCAAGACGCTGATCCAGTTCAGATTCCTGCCGACGGAGCGACTGACCGCGCTGATAGGTCGGCCAGAGAAAGCACGCGCCGACCACGAGGATGCCGACAAACAGCGTCCGCGCGATCCAAGTAAAGATTCGATTCTTAAGTTCCGATTCCATCTGCGGAAATTATATCATAATCCGCGTGGTATTTGTGGAATCAGAAACGGAAGGTGACGGACACTCCAGCCGCGTGGGATATACCACGATGAGCACGATAATGATACAACCGTCCGTCAACGGTGTCACGACACTGCGTCTCCTTACCGTCCATTACAATCACTCCGTAGGTCATGGCGACCTCGACACGATCACAAGGCGACCAACACAACCCTGTAGAGATCATATGACGATCAGCGGCGGGGAGCATAGTGGATTCCTGATCGCCGCAACAGTCGTTCTCGTAGACATAGGACAGCATCGCCGTCCAATCCTCGGCGAAATCCCAGCTTGGCGCAATACCCACCCGCCAGGTGTCGTTCCACTCCAAACGAATAGGCTTATGGAATCCGTTGAGATTGAAATCAAGAGTGTCGATGGACGACCACTGCGTCCAACTGACGGCGCCGCCGAGATGAACAGTATCGGTGATATCCCAATTGAACCCGCCAGTAACAGACTGCGGCAGCTCAAGTTCGGTTTCCGCCGGGCCATTGACAACAGCAGCTGAAGCGACAGTGCCTGGATTTACATCCTTCGGCGAAACCTCGCTCTTGCCCTTGACGAAAACGGACGTGGACGACTTATAGACAAACCCGACAGCAAAGCTTTCAGTTACGTCATATTTAACGCCGATCTGATAACCGAAATCATTCATTCCGTTATCACCTTTGAGGCGGCTATTCATCCTGCCGTAATGTACACCGCCCACTCCGGCCCACGGGAGCTGAAACTGTTCGAAGTCAAAATAGAGAAATCGGAAACCAGCGCCAACCGAGAAATCCCCCCACTTCCACGCAAGATTTGGATTAATCGTAAAGGACATCACCGTCGTTTCGGTCGAATTCCAGTTCATAGTCCAGCTGTTATCATACGCAGAGCCCAATCCATACTCTGGCATAATACCGAGGCCGAATGCGAAATCCCATGGCAGCGGAACAACCGCTTGAAAACTTGGAAGCGGGAACACCCCAGGATCCATTTTCTCCGACTGATTGCCATCGACTTTAATCCTCGCCCGAGGATGTTCTGAAATACATCCAACCGTGATAGTGATATTTGTAAGATCCGTCAATGTAGCAGGATTGAAAAAATTCGCAGAACCATCCGCCGCCCTTCCAATCACGGTTCCTCCCAAGGCATAAGTCTTAGCCGAGGCCTCATAAAGCCCAAATCCGCCGGCATATACCGACGCGGATTAAGCGAGCACCAGCGCCGAATCGCCCCCGGCTCGAAAGCTTTGCGTGCATCAATTCAAAAAAGTGGGATAAGGGTGGCTACAGCCGGATTTTCCGGTGCTTTGCCAGAGTGAACGCAACTTTAGATTTTGTTTAGTTGGTCAAAGTGGGAAAAGCATAGGTTGATTGGGCTGCTTCGGGCGGGAAGCTCGTCCCGGTCAACGCTCGGCCTCATGAGTTCGCGCATTCGGCAAGACGAGCTTCCCGAACGAGGACGGACAGGAAAATTAGCTTATTTCCAATTGGAAATAGCATGAATTATATCGGAAAAACGGACTTTTGCCGCCTCAGCATTACGCTCGGTATTCAAAACAATCCGCATGGCGCAAGACTCAAATTCAGCATAAATGGCATCAGATGTTCTATCTTCCAGCAGAATCTCAGGGAACTCACCTGCCTTCTTACCATGAGAAACGAGTAATTTAATCGCATTACGGGTTCCGTATGTATATTCCGCAATACCGGCACTCATATCGGCACCAGTACGAACCATCCCTACCACGAAATCGAAAACGGCGATCACAAACTCGCGATGCGCAAACATCTCATCAGCAACAGCATGACAGATGCCGATAAGTTTCTCGCTTGCAGACGCGCGAGACGCCATGATCTTCGTACAACGCCCCTCAATGATATCCACCACCTGCTGGATTGAGGCATCCAGCACCTCACGCTTGGAACAGAAATATCTATAAAGAACAGTGCGGGAGACACCCGCCGCTGCCGCAATCATAATCAGCGAGACATTATCATATCCGACTTGCGAAAAGAGACGAAGAGCCTTAGCAGCAATCTCCTTCTTACGCTGCTCGTGATCAACCTTCCTTGCCATTACCAATCTCCTCAAAATATGTTTTCATCCCAACACCTTTTGCAACATGCCCCACAAATTCAGCTGCTGGCGCGTTCTTCGCTGTAGGAACGAAATCCACTGAAGGCCGACACCCCACACGACGGGAAACCCATTCATACATGAAACATTCGAGAGTACGCCCCATAGCCCTGCAACTAATCACGAAATCCGAAATCCGCCGCCCATCCTTATCAATTATAACATAACCAACTATTCCCTGCTCGCCGAACTTATCTCCCGCTCTGAAGATAAAAACCCTCGCCGTACCACAACCAGTTCCCGCCTCCACTAGATTCTCGAACTCTTCCCTGGACCGCCTAATGGTTGTGCAATTGAACTGATTGGTCTTGCCAGCCATCTGTGCAAGACGATCAAGATCACGTGCTTCCGCCGGCCGCGCCTCCACCCAGAGTCCGAGTGAGCCGAGATATTCGTCCTTATTCCGCGGCAGGGATGACGCGTCAACGATTCTGCGCCGATAGTCCGCCGCCCGCAGCCTGTCCTCCTCGGTCTTGCCGACATCAGCGAAAAAATACTCCCTGAGCCGCCGGACAAGCTGTTTCTCATGCCTCACCGATTCCCCATTCCCAATTCCCAATTCCCAATTCCCCATTCCCAATTCCCCATTCCCCTTCCATCCGTTCCACGGCGCCACCACAACCTCAGGCAGGTGAGCCTTCATCTGCGCACGCTCATGTGGGTTGTCATCGACGAAGACGACGGAATCGAGTCCGAGATTCAGTTCACGACAGACCTCGATCAGATTGCCGGCTTTAGGTTCCCAGTTAACGCGGCTGGCGGCAAACAAAGAATGAAGAATGGAAAACGAAGATTCGCGGCAGGCCAGTTTCGCTATAGAGCCGGGATCATTCTTGGAGAGCAGCACGAGAACGACTCCGTCATCGGCGAGTGCCTTTAGCCCCTTCAAGAACTCTTCGCAAAGCACCAACGCATCCGGCCCATCCTCACTTAAAATTCCATGCCAAAGCGTATTATCCGCATCCACGGCGAGAATCTTTGGGGGCTGAACAGCAATTGAACGGGAGTTGGACGAGAGTCTGGTGGGAGTTGTGCGGGAAGCGATGAACCAGCCGAACTCCTCAACAATCGCCTCGATGCCGACGAGTGAATACGGACACCCAGCAAGTTTCTCCATGCGCGGATCATAAAAACCCGGCGTCTCTTCGGCCAAAAGCCGTTCATGCGACGTCACGTCGTAGATAACATCTGGAACTTCTCCAGGAGCGGCGACGCCGTACCCCGCTCTCGCGAAGTACGGCGCAATCAGCTCAAGCTGAACGGGACCTGTCAGCGCGACTTTCACTGTTCTCTCGAGAGTCCGCCTCCAAGAGCCTTATAGAGATCAATGAGATCAACGGTAATCTGTCCTCGGGAAATGACGAGCTGTTCGGCGAACTGCAGCAACGAACGCTGCGCATCAAGGACGTTGTTGAAGTCCTTGAGTCCGTTCTTGTACAGGTCTTGCGAAATCGACACTGCGTCCTGCGCCGACTTAACCGCCGCCTGCAACGACTGATAGCGATGATATTCCTGCGTATACGCCGAATAAGCGTCACGCACTCCGACATAGGCGTTATCAACCGCGAGTTCATAGGCAAGCGCAGCCTCACGAGCAGAAGCCTCGGTCGCCTTGACATTCGCATAAATGGCTCCGCCCTGGAGAATCGGCCAACTGACGGATGGTCCCAGAGAAGCAATGAACGAATCGGCGGTAAAGAGCCTTGTGCGCTTATTGTTCTGAAAGCCAACGCTTCCGGTGATGAACAACCTCGGGAACCACTGCGCCTTGGCCACACCGATCTGTGCAGTTACTGCCGCCAGCTTACGTTCGGCGACTTTCACATCAGGACGCGAGCGAATCCAGTCAAGCGGTAGCTCGCCAATCCTCTGCGGAGCCAGGAGCCAATCTCGATCATCCGGAAGCGCCTCAAGCGCTTCATCCAGGGCGCCTGGACGTTCACCAGCGAGGATAGCGATAGCATTCTTAAGCGCCTCCTCTTGCGCGAGCATCGGAGGAATACCGGCACGCGTCTGCTCGACGACGTACGCACACTGATTAACGGCAAGTTCGTCACCGATGCCAGAATCGAAACGAGACTTCAGGATCTCGTATGTCTCACTCTGGAGCTTAAGGTTACGGCGCGCGACCGCAAGTCGCGCCTGTGTAGTCCGGAGATTAATATACTGCTGTCCGATCTGAGTCGTAAGCGCAAGCCACGCGTCCGCCACCGTCCAACCGGCGGCCTCCGCCTGCGCTATCGACGCCTCCGTAAGACGACGACTACCGCCAAAGATATCAATCTCCCAAGTACCATCCAATGTAACCTGCTGGGCGTTGATTGCAGAAAAGTTCTTGCCAAAGGCCGATCCGGTCGGCGTATGCTTGCCATACCAATTGCGATTCCATGCGCCATTAGCGGTGAACTTCGGCATAAACGCAGCATAACTGCCAAGAAGTTCCCACTGAGCCTTATTCAATCGTTCCTGGGCCATTCGGAAGGACAGGTTATTGGTGACAGCTCCCTCAACAAGCCGTTCAAGCAGAGGATCATCGAATCGCTTCCACCACTTGCACATCACGTCGTCGGAGATGACGACACGGACATCGTTATTGGAGTCCGCCGCCTTATATTCGCAAGTGTCGGTGTAATTGGTGGTGGGGAGTCCGGCATCAGGGAGGAAATACCTAGACTCCTTAAGCTCTGGCTCCTCGTAGGACGGGCCCACAGACGGAATCCACGAGGCACAGCCAGTGAATGCGGCAAAGGACGCGATAATCGGATACTTGAGTTTCATCAGTTGGCCTTTCTCGAATTAAGTTCACGACGGCGTTGCGCAGTCGTGCCGACATACGCAAAGAATCGCTTGGCGTTCTCGCGCCAGGTCTGGAACAGCGCGTAGAGCCCTGGCACCAACAGAATGCCGAACGCGACAGACGCGAACATACCCCAGAACTCGGTCGTGCCGAGATGGTTTCGACTTGCCGCGCCGGCACCGGTCGCGATCATCATCGGAAGCGTGCCGAGTAGTGTCGTGAGCGCGGTCATCAGCAATGCACGCAACCGTTCGCCCGCCGCACTGCCCGCCGCATCAACGATGGATGCCCCTTCCTTCTCGTGCTTGTCCTTGGCGAACTCGACAATCAGGATGGCGTTCTTCGAGGCGAGCCCCACCAGCAGGACGAGTCCGAGCTGCGCGTAGACGGACAGCGAAAACGGTGCCCCGGTGGTAAGAATACCCCAGTAGCGAAGCCCCAGGAGAGCACCGAGAACGGCAACGAAGATCGAGAGCATCACGGGAAGCGGAATCGTCCAGCTTTCGTACTGCGCCACAAGGAAGAGATAGCCGAAGATGACCGCGAGGAGGATCAGCGGCGCAGCCGTGCCCTCGTTACGGGCCTCCTGATAGGAGATATCCGTCCAGGAGATGTCAAAGCCCTCGGGGAGCTCGTCCTTGCAGAGCTTCCGGATCTCCTGCATCATCGTGCCGGAGGCGACGCCAGGCAAGGGGATGACGGTCACCATCGCGCCGAGGTACTTGTCGCGGGTGGCGACGGTCCGCGGACCAAGCTCGCGAGTCATCGTGCCAAGAGAACCGATCGGCACCATCGCGCCGGTCTCGCTACGGACGAACAGGCGGGCCACGTCATCTGGTGTCGCGCGGCCGGAGAAGTCGGACTGCACCATCACGCGGTTTACCTGCGTTCCGAGATTGACGTCGTTCACGTAGCGCGAACCGAGGTAGTTCTGCATCGTGGAATACACCGTAGCGACCGGCACCTTGAGCATCTCGGCCTTCACGCGGTCGAGGTTGAAGTAGAGCTTCGGCGTCTTCGCGTTGAAGCCAGACATCGCGACCATCACGTCCTGGCGCTGGTTGAGCTTCATCAGCAGGTTGCCCAGCACGGCATCGACCTTCATCGGATCGGTATCCACCTTGTTTAGCACGTGGAAACAGATGCCGTTCGCCACGCCGAGACCGGGGATGGCCGGCGGCGTGAAGACGCTCCAGACAGGCTCTGGGATCGCCTGCAGCTTCCCCTGGATGCGCTTCACCATCTGCAGGGCGTGTTGCTCGGGATTCCGGCGCTCAGACCAGTCGGTGAGGTCGATCATCATGAAGCAGAGGTTCTCACCGCGACCGCCCATCAGCGAAAAGCCGGTGATCGTAAGGACGCAGCGGACCTCGGGGATACTGCGTAGCAGCTCCACCGCGCGCAGCGAGACGTCGCGCGTACGGTCGCGGGCGGTGCCCTCGGGCATCTCCAGCTGGGCGAACACTACGTGCTGGTCCTCGTCAGGCAGGAAGCTCGTCTCGGTCTGCATGAAGAACTGGACGGTCAGCATGATCACCAGCACCAGCAGCATCGCCGTAAGGAAGAGCCGCGAGGCGAGCCACTTGGCGCAGCCGACGAAGAAGCCCTTGAAGGAGGTAATCATCGAGTTGAACCACGCGAACGGTCCGTGTAGGAACGGACGCGCCTCGTGAAGCAGTAGCGAGCAGAGCGCCGGGGCTAGCGTCAGCGCACAGAGCGTCGAGAAGCACACCGCCGCAGACAGCGTGATCGAGAACTGCTGGTAAATACGCCCGGTGATGCCGCTCATGAAGCCCACCGGCACGAAGATTCCGAGTAGTACGAGCGTCGTCGCGATGACGGCCGAGGTGACGTCGCTCATCGCCTGGATCGTCGCCTCCTTCGCGTTGTAACCGCGGGTCTCAATCAAGTACTGCACGCGTTCGACCACGACAATGCAGTCGTCGACCACCACGCCGATCGAAAGGACGAGGCCGAAGAGGGTCAGCAGGTTGATGGAGTAGCCGAGCGCGGCCATCAGGATGAAGGTCGCGCAGATCGACACCGGAATCGTCAGACACGGGATCAACGTCGCGCGCCAGTCCTGAAGGAAGAGATAGCAGACGAATACGACGAGGCCGAAGGTAATGAGCAACGTCATCACGATCTCCTTGATGCACATACGCACATAGTCTGTCGCATCGTAAGGAGTGGTCCACTTGAGGTCCTCGGGGAAGCCCTTCTCGAGTTCGCGCATCACATCATACACCTCGTTCATCGTCGCGATGGCATTCGCGCCCGGCTTCTGAGCCAAGCCAATCGACACCGCGCTCTTGCCATCGAACTGGCTGGTGAACATGTAGTTCTCCTCTCCGACCTCGGTGCGGGCGACATCCCTGAGCCGCACCATGCCGCCCTTTTCGTCACGGCGCACGACGATATCTTCGAACTCCTTGACGCTCATTAGGCGCCCCTTGGAGATCAATGTGACCGTCTTCGCACCGTGCTCGGCGACGGGGCTCGCACCGATCTTGCCGATCGAGGCCTGCACATTCTGCTTCGAGACTGCCGCAATCACCTCTTCGGAGTTCATCCCCTGCGCCGCCATGCGCTCGGGATCGAGCCACACGCGAATCGCCAGACGCGGTCCGTAAATCGTCGCCTCACCGACGCCCGGGATTCGCAGGAGCACCGGCTGCACGTTGCCGTAGAGGTAGTCGGAGATCTGCTGACGGGTCATAGTGCCCTTCGGGGAATGGAAACAGATGAATCCGAGCTGATCCTCGCTCTGCGCACGGATCTTCCGCCCGAGCTGAGTGACCTCAGTCGGCAGCTTAGCCTCGGCCTCGGCGACGCGGTTCTGAACCTTCACCATGTCCATATCGCGGTCGGACTCGACCTCGAAGCTGACTGTCAGCTCGTAGCTGCCGTCATCGGAACACTCACCGGTCATGTAAAGCATGTCGTCGACGCCGTTCACCGAATCCTCAACCGGCATCGCGACCGAATTCATAACCGCCGAAGCATTAGCGCCATAGTAGTTGTACGTCACGCTGATGGTCGGCGGCGTAAGCCGCGGATATTGCGAAATCGGCAACGTGAAGATGGACATCACGCCAGCGATCGCGAGCACGATCGCGATCACCATCGCGAAGCGCGGACGCTCAACGAAGATCCTGGAAAACGGCTTCAACGCGTCAACCGCCGCCCTGATTCCTAGTTTCATATCTGTATCACCTCAAAAGCTGCTTATCGTCTCCCCAACCACCGTCATGAGTTCAATCATCGACCGGCGACTTGAAATTAGGATTCAGATCGTCATTATCCGTCGCCTCGGCGACAATCACCTTCATGCCCGGACGGAGCTTGGAGACACCGGAGATAACGACCTTCTCGCCGACCTTCAGCCCGTTCACCACCGGCGTCCACCCCTCGTAGGACTCGCGGGTAGTGATGACACGCTGATCGACCGTGCCATCCTCCTTGAGCACGAAGACGCCCTGGTTGCCGCCGGCGAGGTTGATGACCGCCTGCTGCGGCACGCACGCGAGCGGCTTGGGATTGCGACTGTCGGCGAGCAACGTGAGATAGCTGTTAGGAACAAGCAGCCGGTCCGGATTGGCGAAGCTGAGACGCATGATAATCGTCGCGGTCTCGCGGCTCATCTGGTTGTCGTCGAAATCATAAACACCCTCGTAGCCGTAGACGTCGCCATTCGGCAGCACGAGCCGCGTACGCACCTCGTCATTAACGTTGCGCCCATTGCGCTGGGCCTCGCGCATCTCGACGAAAGCGCGGTCGGTCAGCGGGAACGTAACGCGGATCGGGTCAACCTGCATGATGTGCGCGAGAGCACCCTTCGAAGGCGCCACGTAATCACCCACATGGGCGGTAGTCTTGCCGATCTGGCCAGAGATCGGAGCGAAGATCTGCGTCTTCTTGAGGTCGTATTCGGCGACGATGAGGTTCGCCTTCGCCTGCAACACCGCGGCCTTCGAGCGCTCAGCCTCAGCCTCGGCGTTATCGCGCTCGAGCTGGGTGATGCCGCGCTTGTCCGCCTTCTGCATACGCTCGTAGTAGCGCTCGGCACGGCGCTGCTCGGCCTCAGCCGCCGCGAGGTCCGCCCGACGCTGGTTCGCAACCGCCTGGTAACGCTCGTCATCCAGCACATAGAGCAGCTGTCCCTCCTTGACGAGATCGCCCTCCTTGAACTTGATCTCCCTCACATATCCGTCTACCTGCGGCAGCAGATCGACCTCCTGCACCGCCTCGGCATGCGCCACGTATCGGTTGGGGAGATTGTAGGGCCGCTGCTCGACGGCACGTACCGCCACCGTCGGATCGGCACCATGCGCCATCATCGCCATCTGAGCTTTCTTCTTGGCCATCATGTAGCCGGTGTAGATGCCACAGCCAATCCAACCGCCGGCTACGCAAACTGCAGCCAGGACGGCCGTCGCGACAACCTCACCAACCTTCGACTTGTTCTCGTTTTTCTCGTTCATTTTCTTTTTCTCCAAATTCTCGGTCATCCGCACACCCGCACTAAGAGCGTATCGAATTCCACATGGCCGCATAGGTATTGGCGAGCGTTTCCCTTAGATCGCACTCGAGGAAACGCTCGATCTTGGACTGCACCAGCCCATCCCACACCGACACCGCGACCGTGGCGATCGCCACCGGGTTGACGCCCTTGCGCACCCTACCGGACGAAATGTCGTTCTCAACCGCCCGGATGAAGGTGTGATACGGACCATTCATATCGCGCGACAGAAGCCTCGCCCTAGTCTCGGCCATCGAATCGTCGCTCCACTTTATCTGGGTCTTCATCAACATGAAGAACGCCGCACTCTTGGCATCCTCAACCAGACGCTCAGCGGTCTGCACCATCATGTCGGCGACGGCAGGAAAAGTCAGCTCACCCTTGGGCAGGAACTCCATCAGCCGGCGCTGGAACTTCGACATCAGCTCCTCCACCAGCGCCATCAGCAGCTTCTCCTTCGTCTCGAAATGCCAGTAGACCGCACCCTTGGTCATCTTAAGCCGTTCGGCAATGTCAGTAAATGTGGTACGATCATAACCTTTCTTGACAAAAAGCGATAAGGCGCTAACGAGTATCCTCGTGCGCGTCTTTTCCGCCTCCATCTTGCTTTTCCTAGCCACGATATATATTATAACATACCTACCAGTATGTATGTCAATCGGAAAAATCGTAGGAAATCCTGTCTTTTGGTCAAACCAAGAGGGTCACCGCATACAGGAAAGCTTATATAAAGCAGACTTCAGGACGTTAACTGCAGCGCGCTGTGCATCGGCATGTTTCATTCGCCCGTCTTTAAGCGCTGCAAGCATTGAATTGTAATCATTGCGGATGCCAGGCATGACAACATCGTTACCAGCGGCAGGATGATTGACCTTGCACGCGGAATTCCACCAGTCGGTCATCACGAGTCCGTCGAACCCCCACTCCTCACGAAGCACTCCCGTCATAAGGTCATAGGTAGTCGCACAATATTCGTCATTAACCTTGTTGTAGCTGGACATGATCGCCAGCGGCTTTCCGACTTTAACCGCGATTTCAAACGGCTTGAGATAGATTTCTCGGAACGCCTTCTCACTAATCATGATACTGTTCGCCTCACCGCGGCAGAACTCCTGGTTATTCGCGCAGAAGTGCTTAACTGTCGCGATACAGCCCGAAGGCGTGCCATCGGAAAGCGTCTGGACACCGCGCACGACATAGGCACCCATCATACCCGCGAGAAGAGGATCCTCAGAGAAATACTCGAAATTTCGTCCACACAACGGATTGCGGTGAATATTGACGCCAGGCGCCAGCCAAACGTCGATTTTCGATTCTTTCATATCCTCTGCAATCATCCGCCCGAACTTCTCTGCCGCGGCGAGATCCCAGCCCTGTGCCAGGATTGTGCCGCACGGCCAAGCAAACATCTTTCCGCAGACTGGGTTGTATTTAGTGACGGGATCGCCGAAATTGCCGAGACGAACGCCTGACGGACCGTCCGCGCAAGTCACGGCGGGAATACCGTACTTCTCGCTGGACCAGAACTCGCCGGCTTCGCAAGCAACCGTTCCAGACTTCATGCCGCCCACGCCGGTGCCGCCGTCGACGGCGTAACCTTCACCGTCGAGAATGCGTCCGTTGATCATCGCAACCAGTTCCTCGTCCGTAAACTGCGCAACGAGATCCTCCAATGTCGCCTTCTTCGCGAGAACATCGGCAAGTTTCACGAATCCCTCGGCTTTCTTAACCAGTTCCTGTCTCGGAATCGCATTGTCACGTCCGTCAAAACGCCGTTTAACCTTCTGGACGACGATATCCGACTTAACCTCTATGACGTCGGTAAAAAAGGCAGACTTCGCGGAGTTGCCGACTATCACCGAATAAAAACCCTTGGAGACCTGCCAGACCGCTTCGCCGTCCGTAGTATCGCCGACATGGAAGAACCGTGCGATATCCCGAGGTCCGAATGGGATCACGACCACTTCACTCTCCCCTGGCTGCAGCACCTTCGTCTTCGCGAAAGCGCAGAGCGACCTCGCGGGAGACCGCACCTCAGAACGGTCGACATACACCTGAACGACTTCCGCGCCCGCGACCTTACCGGTATTGGTGACACGAACAGAAACCTTCCAGGCATCCTCTTCCTCCTCGAACTTCGCCTTCTTCGCGAGCATCGCCTGATCATACGTAAAAGTCGTGTAGGAGAGTCCGTACCCAAACGGATAGCGGATCATCTCCATGTCGCCAGTGAAAAGCCCGTAATTAGGACACCACTCGTCATACGGAATGTCAAGTGTGCCGAAGCAGTCCGTCGTTGGATAGAACCGGTAGCGTTTCGCCCAGGTGTCGACGGTCTTGCCCGAGGGGTTAACCTTACCGGTGAGGATATCCGCCACGGCATCGCCGGCAACCTCTCCGAGATATCCGGTGAACACAAGCGCCTTGATCGGATAACGCTCCATGAACGAAGTATCCATCACGCCGGGACAGTTCAAAAGAACGATGACCGTGTCGAAGTTCTCGCATGCCGCTTTGATGAGCGTATCCTCCTGCCAATGAAGACGGAAACTTCCATAGGCGTCCTTGAGATCCTCGGATTCACCGGCGCCGCGTCCGATCGTCACAATGCACTTCTGCGCACGCTTACCCTTCGCAAACGCGGCGAACTTGTCCCCGTAGAGGTCCGGCTCCTCAAATCTCGTAGTCCACTTGGCCCAATCGAGATTGATCCGCTCATAGGCATTCGTCTTGCGCACGGGATCGTTGATGAAGTCGCGATAAAGCTTCGCAAAATCCGCGTCAAGCTTAATCCCCGCGCGTTCAAGTCCGACATCATACTGCACCGTATTGCACAGCATCATATCGCCGGACCCCCAGCCCATACGGATATTGTAGTAGCTGGTCACTCCGGCAAGCACCACCTGCTCGCCCGCCTTCAAAGGCAACGCATTGTCCTTGTTTTCAAGCAGAACGATTCCGTCCGCCGCAGCCCGACGCGCAAACGCATATTTCTCGGCACGATCGCTGGCAAAGGAAGAACCGGCGCAAAACAGCGCCACGACAAGCAGGAGTGGTATTTTCATACCATCAATTATATCAAAAAACCCGCGGCCGAAACGCCGCGGGGTGATGATATGTTAAAATGTTCAGTCCCCGAGATCAGAACGCGAAGTTGAGCGAAACCCCGTACCAGAGATAATCACGGTACTTGTGTTCGTATTCGGCACGAATATCATTGTCAAGAAGGCTGGTCCAGGCGAAGGTACCTTTAACGGCCACCCAGTCGGCAATATCCCAGGTGAGATACGCCATAAGCGTCATACCGCCGACTCCGCTACGCGGCTTATCAAAGTTAGGACCTACTTCTCCGTGGAGGAAGCAAAGATAATCGGAATCGCCGAAGTCAACATTGCCGTCCAAGCCGAGCGTCAACGCATCCTCAACAAGCGCAACCTCTTTATTGAGCCCGACCTCATAATGCAACCCCTTGTCGCCAGAATCGCAATCACGATACATCCAAGACATCTGTCCGTAGACATCAACGAGCGGATTGGCGAAAGTTCCCTTGAGGTAGAGTTCGCGGGTGCTCGCGTAATCCCCACGGACTTCGCCACGGACAAACTGATTCTCATACCAGTCATGGCCGATCTCGAATTCGAGCGACATCTCCTCGTCTTCAGACGCCCACGCGGTAACCCCGGCATGAACGTTATAATCAGTCTCGGTCAATGCACGACGAAGATCCTCACGGCGACAATCATCCAGATCGTAATTCTGCCAGACACTGAAGCCGAACCAGAACGGATCAAGCATGGTGAAATCGGCCCAGACGCCAGGCTGAATCACGATATGATCGTTCTGAATGGCGTTACGCCAAACATATGCCGAATAGAGGTCAAGATCGAACCCAGCCTCAAAGACAGGAGTCTCCTCCTGCTGACCTTCGACTTCCGCAGACTTCTCGTCGGCTTCTTGAGCCCCGAGGGTAACAGCCGTCATGACGGCCCCGACAGTAGCTATTATGGTCTTCATGGTTGGGGGAGTATATCAAACCCCCCACCCCCGCGCAATACGAAATTTCAACTTTTTCACGCCATAACGGCGTGAATATCGGAGGCTCCACAGAGTAACGCCACGAGTCGGTCCACGCCGAGGGCGACACCGGACGCCGAACCGATTTCCGGAAGAAGCGAAAGAAACTCCTCGTCAATCGGATAATCACTCTCGCCAAGCACCTGACGCTCGACTTTCGCCGCGGCAAATCTGCCGCGCTGCTCCGCTTCGTCACAGAGTTCAGTGAAGCAGTTCGCAAGCTCCATCCCCTGCCAATAAAACTCCCAGCGCTCTGCGATGCGACAGGTCGAGGCTGAAGGTTGAGAACGGACGGAAATCTTCGCTAGTGAAGATGCCTGAGGAGGATAATCGATCAGAAACACCGGCGTCTTGGGAAGATTAGGCTCGATCTTCGTCGCCATATCGAAGTCAAAACGATCCTGGTCCCATTCTTTCCAAGGGTCCCACCCCGCGAATTCAACATACGCCTTGCGCACGGTTATGGTCGAGAAGTGATCAAGGTCATGAGTCGGGATCGAGAGCGGAAATTCCGCGAATAGCCCCTTCATCAACGCCTCTAGGTCTTCAGCAATATCTTGGTACGTGGCATTTCGCCGATACCATTCGATCATCGTGAACTCGGGATTATGCCGCGAGCCCAACTCCCCTTCACGAAAACACGGACCAATCTGATAGATTCTGTCCATCCCCATCGCCAGCAATTTCTTCATCTGCAGCTCCGGCGAAGCGCGGAGGAACTCCTTGCCACAGGGCGGACAGTCGATATGCGGCTCCGGTGCGGGAGCCGTGATACGAACCGCAGTCGTCACCTCGGTGAAATCCCTTTCGTCGAAAAAACGGCGAATGGCGCTTACGATCTGCGCGCGCTTTTTAAGATAATCGACATTGACCATGGAAATTCCCTGAAAGCCTTCCTCACCAGCGGATCGGCAACATACTTGAAGAAAGAAACGAAATGTCCGCCCCGCAATAGTTCAAGCGCCGACAGCACACAACTCGCTTCACAATACTTCCAAAGCGCGCCTCCGTGTTGCGCATCAAGCCGCTTCCTAAAGGCGAGCGACTTGAATTTATAGTCGACATGACGCGCGGAACCGAGTCCGGACGCCAGATTGCCGTCAGGGCGCGGAAGATAATCGTAAAGAACGTCCTCGATAGAAACCACCCTTTCCGCCACAGCACAACAGGAGGAAAGGAACATCGCATCCTCGAAGAACGTCATACTCTCCTCAAAACGCAACGAATGATCCTCCAAAAATGAACGTCTGAACGCCGCCAGCCACACCGACCCCGGCTCCTTGCGCTCATTAAGTCCGCCCCCGGCATCGGACCGCCGCACATCATCAAACGAATAACCGAAGAAAGCCGGCATGTACTTTTCGCGCACAGCGGCTAATCCTTCATAATATGCGGCAGTGCGGCGAATCGAACCTGCACCGGAGAAAAAACATATGTCAGCCTTGAAATTTTCTAGCGCCTCTACAGGCTTACGGAAAAAATCAGAACGCACCGTATCGTCCGCATCGACGAAAAAAACGTAATCCCCCTTCGCCCGGTCAAGACCGCGATTGCGCGCCCAGCTCGGACCCCGAGACGCGCCGTCATCAACGACGATCACCTCGACATCCAGACCCTTAGCCGCCTCCGCGATCGACTCACGCGTTCGTGGGAGCGTCGGCAGGTTGCGCGGGTGACACGGGATTATTACCGACAGTTTCATCAGGCTTCTTCACAGGGAGGACGACCGGAACGACGCGGGTAGGGTTCTTAGCCATAAATTCCCACGCGAACGCCTTGTAGGCCGAAGCACCCTTAGACCGGGGATCAAGAAACACCACCGGTGTCCCCATCGACGGAGCCTCAGAAACACGGACGTTGCGCGGGATCGTCGTCTCGTAGACCTTGTCACCGAAATGATTACGGACCTCATTCATCACGTCCGTCGTCAACTTCGCCTGCGAATTCACCATCGTGAAGACGATACCGTTGAGTTCAAGGCTGGGATTCACCCCTGCGCGAATGCGCTCGATCGACGATGTGATAAGCGCAAGTCCGTCCATAGCCAAAAACTCCGCCTGAATCGGAATCAGCACGCCGTCCGTCGCACAAAGCGCAGACGTCATCACGATGCCGAGCGACGGCGGACAATCGAGAATGATATAGTCGAAGGCGCCGGACTCCTTAACCGGGGCAAGCGCGTTCTTGATCATCTCCAACCGATCCTCGCGCGCACCGAACTCGAGCTCCGCACCAGCGAGATCAACTTCGGACGGGATCACGTTCAGATTCGGCCACTTGGTCGGCTGAATGACATCCTCAATCGGCTTCGCCCCGATCAGCACCTGATAAAGGGAGACGCCAGGCTGCTTCTCAAGCCCGAGACCCAGCGTAGCGTGAGCCTGCGGATCAAGATCGATAACAAGAACCGACCGCTTACGTGCCGACAACGCCGCCGCAAGATTAACCACTGTAGTGGTCTTCCCGACCCCACCCTTCTGATTCGCTATCGCAATAATCTTCGTCGCTCTTTCCATATCCTCTCCTCACTATGCGCTGAATGCTACGCACCTGGCACCAAGCACTAGGCACCCGACACTAAAAAAGCTTCCCTTTCTCCTGCAACTCCTTCAGATTCGTCTTGGCACTACGCTGAACCTCATTCATCCAGAGGACAATCAACGACACGTCCCACGGCTCGTCCACGCCCTCAAGCACCGCCGCAAAGGGATCGTGCTTCGCAAGCACCTCCGCCTTCACACGCTCGGCGACGACGGACATCGGATCCGTCACCACATACTCGTTGAACTTGTCGCTCTTGAGACAATAACCGTAACGCAGGATGCGAAGATCGTCCTCGTGCTCCTTCAGATACTCGAGATACGCATTCGCCTCATCACTGAAGCCGATCGTCTCAATGATGGATTTCGGCGTGATGATCTGCGGCTGATGCGCCTCCAACCGCCCCTCGCGAATCCGAATCTTGCCGGGATAGTCCTCGAGTTCTGAAATAAGCGTGTAATTGACAAGCGTATTCCCGAACGTCTCGAGATTATGCGAAGGACGCACGATGAACTTCACGTGCGTCGCCGCATACCACCTGTCGAAATCGGGATTACTCGACATCTGCTATCTACCAACTACCAGCTATCAACTACCAACTGACGGCTCACTTCCCCTTGCCGCAGCACTTCTTGTACTTCTTGCCGGAACCGCAGGGGCAGGGATCGTTACGATTGATCTTGGGCTGCTCACGGACGATCGGCTTCTCTCCGACGAGTTCACCGTCCGCGAACTTCCAACCACCGTCCTCCTTGACGAACTGACTGACCTCATGATGATTACAGAACTCACCATTAGCGGTGTAGAGCGCACGAAATTCGACGACGCCATCCTTATCACCAGACTGGCCCTTCTCGGTAGCGACGATCTCAAGACCATGCCACTCGGCGGCTCGCGACCAAGCACGAGACGCCTCCTCGTCAAACTCAGCCTGTACCGCCTTGGTGGCGGAAGTCCGGAGAAACTCTACATCGCCGGTCACATAGGACGAGTAACGGGCACGCATAAGCTGTTCAGCGGATTCGGCCTTAGCCGCGCCAGCAATAATTGGACCACAGCATTCGCCGAAGGTCTTACCCGATTTGCAGGGACACAATTCTTCGTTTTTCATAGTTATTCCATAAGTATACCAAAATGTATCCCAGCATGAGAAGAGCAAAAGCGCACCCCAACGGACAATCGCCGAATCGGGTGTAGGGGGTGCAGGGTGTGGCGTGCAGGGTGCAGGATTCAGATGGATTCGGGATGGTGACGCGGTCGAAGAGTGTGCCTTTCGCGTCAACGAGCAGTTTTCCGTCGCGACCGCAGAGCCAGTTCGCCTTGCCGTCAGGATAGATGATTCCCGTCACACCGGAATTGCCGACACGAACCACCGGCAGTCCCGTCTCTATCGCACGCGCTGTGGCCTGCCACGCATGACTGACCGTCTCCTGCGAATACGAAAACCAGCTGTCATTGGTGATGAACACGAGCAGCCTCGCGCCCATCTTCGCGAGCTCGCGCATCTGCGCCGAATCATTGTCCTCGTAGCAAATAGCAACGCCCAGCGGCAAGGTTGAGTCTGAAGATCGGGGAAGGTGTAAAAGCCTCAATTCGCCAGGATAGCAGGTGCCGACGGGTGCGAACTTCTGAAGCGCGGGGATGAGCTTGTCGCCAGGGATGAACTCGCCGAACGGAACGAGATGTACCTTGTCATAGAACTGGGGGTTGGGAAGCTGGGCACGAGCTGGGCATGCGTTGGAACACTCGGAGAGGTAGATGGCCGCGGAATTGTACGCCCTTCCGTCCTGCGTGTAGCGACCACCTCCGGCAAGCACCGCCTTCGCGCCAGTAAGTTTCATCATCCATTGCGAGAACCGCATCGCGTTCGGATGATCGAGCAGAGCAATCTCCGCATACGCGCTCTCGGGCAGAATCACGACATCTGGCTTTAGCGCCGAAATGTTCGCGCAGAGATTAGAATACACCGCGACGGGATTCTCTTGATCCTGCGACTTGAAACAGCACGGGAAATCACGCTGGACAAGTGCAACGGAAAGATGAGAGGCAGAAGTTGAAGACTGGGGTTGGGAATGGAAAGAATAAATTCCGAAAATAATCGCAAACGGAACGAACGTCTCGAGCGTCCGCCACCAGCGGCGATCGCGGGTAAGGAAGCGCTCCGCGATCGAAGCGATAGTGCCATTCACGAGGATTACCACGGCGCTTACGAGATACACGCCGCCAATGGCCGCAGGCGAACCGAAGCCAGCGTTGATCGGCGCGACTCCGAGCTGATTCCAAGAGAAGCCGCCGAGGAAACGCGAACGCACGAGTTCGAGTCCGCACCACAGGACTGGCTCGACAAAGAGAATACCAAGGAAACGACGAACGAGGAATGACGAATGAGTTATTGTCCTTGTCCAGCGCCAATAAATCGCTGAGAGCCAGCCGAATGCGCCGAAGAAGAGCGCGCAGTAGGCGGCAAGACAGACCCAGCCGAGCACCACCAGCGGCCAAGGTCCGTTGTTCTTCACAATCGCCGGCATCCACGAAAGCGTGGCAAACCAGAAGATGAAGCCGTTGACAAACCAGAGCCGCCGACTACGCTCCACCGTGCCGTTGCGCGAAAGCCACAGAAGAGGGGCCAGCGCAAAGAAACAGTCGAAACGCTCGCCCATGGGCGGAAACGAAGCCCACAGGAGAAACCCCGGCAACAGCCAGCAAAAACTCAGAATCTGCCTAAAGAACTTTACGAGCATATCGGATCCCAACTGAGGTCGATACGAGAGGATGCCCCCTCGGGAACATCAAACGAACGCGGCATGCGCCTCGTCGTAACCCAGAGTCCGTCACGCCGGAAGATCGCGAGTCCCTCAACTTCAGTGGCCGCCGGCTCATGGAGAGAAATGAAGAGCGGTGTGGACTGCTGTTTGAGGAATTCGACCACATAGCCAGATTCCGCGAGATATTGTATGTTCTCACGACTGTTTTCGGGACTTGCCACAAAGCGCTTCACGCCCCTCTCGGCAAGCTCCGCAAGCGCCGACGCATTGAACGCGTAAAGAGTCCAATCCGCAGTAATATCGGTCACACCACAGGATCTCAAAAGCCGCAAGGTCGCTAGATCCGAACACTCCCACTTCACAAAGCCCTCACGGACGAGCGACTTGACCCTGCTACGCAACTTGTTGAACTCGAGTTCGCCGTTCCAAACGGGCAGCGAAAGACGGAGAGATGAGGGTGAGGTTGAAAACTGGTGAATGGAAGACAGACTCGTCTGAATGTTTATCGCGATAATCACCTCGTCCCAGTCGCCAGCGGGTACGGACTGATCAGCTCGTATCTTAACGGTATGCAGCGAAGACGAACCACCGATCTCCAAACCCGACTCACTACTCCATCCAACAGCCGCATCCACCTTACGCAGGCGCTCGCTCTCGCGGACGTCATCAAGCTTCTCCACGAGATCGCGGCGGAGATCGTTCAAGACGCTCATCGGCACAAAGCGATGTTCCGGATCGCTCACCGTCAGACGTCCGAGACTGTAGTCGGTCTCACCGAACTTGGAGAACGCCTTCTTAACCGAAGCGAAGGTCTTCTCGGGGTTCTTCGCCGCGTCAAAAGCGCCGCGGATCTCGACCTCCGCACCGAAGGACCTGGCGAAAACACGCTCGGCTACAATGCCAACCTCGACATCCACCTTCACGAGACCAGGATAATCGCTCGAACGGAAGCTCGGCACCGGGAACTTCCGTTTCACTGCATTCGACATCGAACAATAGACAGTGTCTCCAGGATGAACAAGAAACCTTTCATCCTTTGCACCACTACCGTTTCCACCTGAAACTTCTCGCTCCGGAAGCGCGATCTCCACATCTTCGCCGGGCGCAACCTCAAAGACAGGCGCACGAGAAATCGCCTGCCGCATCTCCTGAATGCCAAACCCGAAGTGACGCCCTTCGTCCGTCAGCGCGTCGAACTGGAGTCCGTCATGCTTCTCCAGCGCCCGCATCGTGTGGAACCGCAGCCACGCCCTTCCCTCACGATCGCGCGTAATGCGCTTGACGGTGCCGATCGGCGTTCCAAGATGCCCGAGGGAGACTGGGTCAATAGGGGAAGAGTTGGTAGTTGATTGTTGATAGTTGGCAAGATTGAAGCGGAGTTCGGTCGTGCGGCGGGAGAAGACCGTCTCGAGATCAGAAGAGGTCACCTTCCGCGACTCCTCGCTCCTGACTCCCGCCTCGTCGCTTCTCGTCAAGAACTGACGGTACCAGCGGGTGACGCTCGCGACATAGAGCGGACTCTTCATGCGCCCCTCGATCTTGAGCGAGGCGACGCCGATCTCAGCGAGACTCTTCACGTCCTCGCCAAGCCGCAGGTCCTTCATGGAGAACGGATAATGATGAGTTGAATTCGAAAGTTGAAGAGCGGAATTGCGACCGCTCCTTTCTTCAACTTCGCACTTCAACTCCTGCCTGCAGCAGTACGGACACTTCCCGCGATTGCCGCTGCGCCCCTTCTCCATCGCCCCATAGAGACAGAGACCGGAAATCGAATAGCACAAGGCGCCGTGGATGAAGACTTCGAGTTCGACGTCTCCGCAACGTTGCTTGATCTGACGGATCTCCTCAAACGAAAGCTCACGCGCCAACACCACGCGGGTGAAGCCGATCTCTTTGAGCGCCATGACGCCTTCAAGATTGTGAGCAACAAGCTGAGTCGACGCATGCAACGTGAGGCCGGGAAAGAACTTGCGACAGATACGCGCGACGCCGAGATCCTGGACGATTATGGCATCCGGTCCCGCCTGTTCAAGCCGAGAAAGCCGGTCAATCGCCTCCTCGAAGTTCGTCTCGTCAATGACGGTATTGAAGGTCACGTAGACGCGACGGGCGGACGGACGAGAGTCGGTGTCACCGACGGCGTGCGCGTAGCGGATCAGCTCCTTGAGGTGCGCAATCGAAAAGTTTGTCGCGAAAGCCCTGGCCGAGAAGTCGGAGAGCCCGCAATAAACGGCATCCGCACCCGCGTCAAACGCCGCAAGCGCGGTTTCGAAGTCGCCCGCAGGGGCAAGCAGTTCACAGTCCATTGAAATCAAGCGTTGCGAAGTAATCGTCAAGCGTCTCAGCGCGACGGATCTCACGGACCGAACCATCCTTCTCAAGGAGGAGTTCGGCACTTCGGAGCTTGCCATTGTACTGAAATCCCATAGCGTGTCCGTGCGCTCCGGCATCGCAAATGACGACGTAGTCGCCGGGCTCCAAAACCGGGAGTACGCGCTGAATCGCGAACTTATCGTTGTTCTCGCAAAGCGACCCGGTAACGTCATAGACCGTCGTATCGCCGCTATTCTCCTTGCCGGGAACGACGATCTCGTGGTAGGCGCCGTAGAGGGCGGGACGCATCAGATTGGACATGCAAGCGTCGAGTCCGGCATACATCCGATAGGTGTTCTTAATGTGCAGGACCTTGGCGACCAGATAGCCATAGGGGCCAGTGATGCAGCGTCCGCACTCCATGAAGAGCCGAATCGGCTTCAGCCCCTTGTCCTCAACCAACTCCTCATACGCCCTGCGGATCCCGTCGCCGACGTACTCGAGATCCATCGCTTTCTGGTCGGGACGGTAGGGGATACCGATGCCGCCGCCGATGTTGACGAACTCGAAGTCGATGCCAAGCTGGTCATGGAGTTCACCTACAAGGGCGAACAGCATTTTTGCGGTGTCAATGATGTACTCGGGATCTAGTTCATTCGAGGCGACCATGGCGTGAAGGCCGAACCGCTTTACACCAGCATCGCGCATCCTCGCGTAGCATTCGAACAACTGATCACGGGTAAGACCGTACTTGGCCTCCTCGGGCCTGCCGATAATGGCGTTACCGCCCTTCAAGGGGCCGGGATTATATCGGCAGCACATGATCCTGTCGGACCAGGAATCAGCATCAGGGTTAAGATTTCTCGAGTTGAGGGTGGAAACGAGGAAATCCCAATGCGAGATATCGTCAAGATTGATTACCGCACCTAGTTCCCAAGCCTTGACGAACTCCTCGGCAGGGGTATCATTTGACGTAAACATGATGTGCTCTCCGTCATTACCAACTTTCTCGGCAAGGACGAGCTCGGCCATCGAGGAGCAGTCGGATCCGAAATCAAACTCCTTTAGCAACTTCATAAGGTGCGGGTTCGGCGTCGCCTTGACCGCGAAAAACTCGCGAAATCCCGCATTCCACGCAAACGCCTTCTTCAGGCGACGGGCATTCGCACGAATTGCCTCTGCGTCATAAACATGAAATGGTGTCGGCCACTTGGCAGCTGTGTTTTCAATCCACTTTTTGTCAAAAGGAAGTCGTCTAGACATATCAACCCTTTTTTGAATGAATATATTACCGAAATTCATCCTAAAATGCAAGCATAACCATAAAAATCCTCACTTGCGCGCGCACGCGTGTATATAGTATAATATGTGCATGAATAAGTTTTTAGCTCCTATCCTGCTATGCGTGACAATATGTCTCACGGGATGCTTTTCAATCTCCAACAGCAGGGAGCCTGGCATGAAAAATCATGTTCTGGTAACGAATTTCGGATGGTATCTTTTCGGCGCCATCCCTATTGTCTGCGGCAATGCAGCAGAGGACGCATATACCCCCTTCGTCATTTTCAGAAACGATGTGCAAATGGACTTGCTGCAGCGCCGACTCTTCAAGGAAGCCGAAAGACAACAATATCAGGTGGAGAATCTGGTCTGGAACAATTACGATTCTGTACTTTTCAATCTTCCGTTCGTAAACATACCAGTTCCGATCCCTTACATCCTCACATACCGTGAGAAACAGCTGTCCGGAGAATTGAAATGAAGAAGATCCTCACCGTCATATCATTGGCTCTACTCCTCGGCGGTTGCGCTACGTACCACATCTCCGACGAAGGCGGTCATAAGACGATTGACGTGGAGAACACCGGCTGGTATCTGTTAAGTTTCATTCCCATCGCCTCCGGCAATCCAGATCGTCCGAACAAGCATTGCTGCTCGTTGTTTTCCCAAACGGTTACACTCGAGAACAACATGAAGATTTTACGTCTGGCCATGCTAAAAGACGGATCCTACAAGGCCAACAACGTAGTCTCTCACTCTACCGACGAAAAGGTAATGCTCATTTTACTCAAACGTTACGCCTTGCACACCAGCGCAGAACTAGTCAAGTAACATCATGATGATCGCCAGACATGTCCGTAAGCTCGCGGGCTACATCCCCGGTGAACAACCGAAGACGAAGAACGTAGTTAAGCTCAACACCAACGAAAACGCCTATCCGCCATCTCCGAAATGCGCTCAAGTGCTCAAGCGATTCGATCTCGAACGATTGCGTCGATATTGCGATCCCGACTGCACTGCGCTCCGCGAAGCGCTCGCGAAACTGCACCACACGACGCCTGACCATATCTTCGTCGGCAACGGATCGGACGAAATCCTCGCGCTCAGTGCTAAGACCTTCGTAGAAAACGACGAATCAATAGGATCTCTCGATCCAAGCTACTCGCTCTACAAGACACTCGCGGCGATCCGCGACGTCGAATGGCGGGGATGCGCAATCGGCGAGAAAAGAGGGACGAGGAATAAGGAATGGCGGAAGATTTCACTTTTCCTGCTCACGAATCCCAACGCGCCGACTGGAGAATGGGTCGAGCCCGCGGCGATCGCCGCTTTTGCGAAGAAGTTCAAGGGCGTGGTACTGATTGACGAGGCGTACGGCGACTTCGCCCGCGGCAACTGTATGAAGCTCGCGATCGCGGAGGACAACCGGAACATCCTCGTGATGCGCACCTTCTCCAAGAGCTTCTCGCTCGCGGGGCTCCGCGTCGGTTACTGTGTTGGACCGAAGGAACTGATTGATGCGCTCGTCAAGGTGAAGGACTCTTACAACGTCGACGCCATCGCCCAGGCCGTGGCGCTCGCCGCGGTCAGGGACGTGGCCTGGATGAAGAAGAACGTCAAGGCGATTATCGAAACCCGCGAGCGGTTCACCAACGAACTAGTGAAGCGTGGCTGGGACGTGATCCCGAGCGAATCGAACTTCGTCTTCGCGCGTCCACCGAAGGGAAACCGGGCCGAGATCGTCTTCACCGCGCTCAAGGAACGGAACATCTTCGTGCGTTACTTTAGGGGTCCGAAGACGGGCGACCGTCTTCGGATTACGATCGGCACGCCCGCACAGATGAAGAAGCTCCTCTCCGCACTAGACAAAATCAGTAAAAAATGAATCGCCCGCGATTCCTCGTTGCTCATTACTCATTACTTATTTTACCGTGAACTCGATATCTAGACCCGATTACATGCCCGTCGAGGAGCTCCGCGCCCTTCAGCTGGCGAAACTGCAGAAACTCGTCACCTACGAATACGAGCGCGTCGCGCTTTTCCGCCGCCGCTGCGATGAGAAAGGCGTTAAGCCACGTGACATCGTCACGCTCAAGGACATCGCGAAGCTTCCGTTCATGAAGAAGACCGACCTCCGCGACGAGTATCCCACCGGTCTCACGGCAGCACCGATGAACGAGATCGTCCGCTTCCATTGCTCATCCGGCACCACTGGCAAACCCATCTGCATTCCAAACACCAAGAACGACATCGAGGTGTGGGCGGATGCTACCGCACGGACCCTGGCGATGTACGGAATTACCAACGAAGACGTGCTACAGGTGTCCTACGGCTACGGACTCTTCACCGGCGGCCTCGGTCTCCACTATGGCGGAGAGCTCCTAGGATGCGCAGTGCTACCGACTTCGGCCGGCAACACCGAGAAGCAGCTCATGCTGATGCGTGACCTCGGAACAACCGCGATCTGCTGCACGCCCTCCTATTTCCTCCACATCATCGAGGTCGCCGAGAAACTCGGCATCGACTTCCGCCGCGACACGAAGCTCCGCCACGGCATTTTCGGCGCCGAACCGTGGACGGACGAGATGCGTGCGAAGATCGAATCGCGCACCGGCATCATCGCCCATGACATCTACGGTCTTACCGAGGTCTCCGGTCCCGGCGTCGCCGGCAGCTGCCAGTACTGCGAAAATGAGACCCCGGGGCTTCACATCTGGGAGGACCACTACTACCCCGAGATTGTCGATCCCGAAACACTCGAACCGCTGCCGGACGGCGAAGAAGGCGAACTCGTCTTCACCACGCTCGACCGCACGGGCACCCCGATGGTCCGTTACCGCACCCGCGACCTCACTCGGTTCCACACCGAGCCGTGCAAATGTGGACGCACCGCGCGCGTCATGGACCGCATCAAGGCGCGGTCGGACGATATGCTAATCATCCACGGCGTCAACGTGTTCCCGAGTCAGATCGAGACCGCACTTCTCACCGTTCCCGAAGTCGAGCCGCACTATCAGATCATCATCACGCCGACCGAAACGCTGGACCTCTTCGAGATCAAGGTAGAGATCAAGGCCGAGGCCTTCTCGGACAACATCCGCACCCTCGAAGTCCTGCGCAAGAAGGTTCTCGCCGCTGTCAAGCAGATCATCGGTCTTTCTCCGAAACTCACCCTCGTCGCCCCAGGCTCCCTCCCACGCAGCGAGGGCAAAATCAAGCGGGTGATTGACAATAGGAGGAAGTGATTCGTGGTTGGTGGTTCGTGATTAGTGATTAGCATATGAAGGACTTTTTTAAAGGTGTAAGGAAGCACATCGGGAAGCTTGATGCCGAGCATCTCCGCGAGCAGTATTCACTCGTAACCGACGAGCTCGCATTCTCCGAGATGATCTTCCACACGACCAGCGACGGATATCTAGTGCTGGACGCCTCTGGTTCGCCGAGGTGGGCGAACCATGCGGCAGAATGGCTGCTCGGCATGAAACCCGAGGACATTCTGCCGACGCTAGACATTCCTCTTTGCAAATCATCCAAGCGCGAAGTCGAAATTTCTTATCCCGAGCACAGGTTCTTGGAGATACAGACTTTCCCGATGGGAGGGGATGAGACGCTGGTAAAACTTACAGATATTACCGCGAATCGCGAGAAAAGCGAGGAAGAACTTCGCGCCGGAGCAACCCAAGCCGTCCGAGACCTTGCCAGCGGAGTCGCCCACGAGATCGGCAACCCCTTAAATGCGATTTCGCTCAATCTACAGATTCTCGAACAGAATCCCGGCGACAAAGAATCAATCGCCATCTGTAAATCCGAAATCAAGCGGCTCGATGGAATCCTCAAAGGTTTCCTGCAAGCACTCAAGCCATCACGCCCCAATCTGATGCCAGGCTCCCCTGCATCACCGCTCAAGGACTGTCTTGAGACCCTAAAGGCGCAACTGGAAGACCGCCAGATCACCGTGTCCGTCAACATGCCTGGCGCGCTTCCTTCGGTTGCACTCGACCCCGCACAAATGGAGCAGGTCTTCTTCAATCTGATCAAAAACTCGCTCGAAGCGATGACGGACGGCGGGAGCATCGACATCACCATCGGATCCGACGACAATGACGTCTTCATTGCTTTTCACGACAGCGGAGCCGGATTGACCGCGGAACAAATCGCCCATCTCTTTGAGCCGTACCGCACTTCCAAGGAACACGGCACCGGGCTCGGTCTCATGATCTCTCAACGGATCGTCCGCGACCACGGCGGCCGAATAGATGTGGAGTCCGCGCCCGGAGAAGGCGCAATATTCACCATCCGGCTCCCGCGCATCGAACGCCGAGTTCGAGCTTTGAAATAAGTCTTGCCTCCCGCCTCCTAATTTTTCAACTATTCATCTTCCATGTCCAAGCCAAAGATACTAATCGTCGACGACGAGAAAATGACACGAGACGCGATGTCACGTATTCTTAGCGGAGAATACGACTGTCTCACCGCGGCAGATCCCGAATTGGCACTCTCCGTACTTGACCAGAACCCAGATGTCGCACTGATTCTTACAGACTACAAGATGCCGGTGATGAACGGCGTCGAACTCATCAAATCCGCCAAGGCGAAATTCCCCTCCGTTGGCGCCATCCTGATTACCGCCTTCGGCGAAATCGATCTCGCCGTCGCCGCGATGAAAGAAGGCGCGGACGACTTCATCACCAAACCGATCACCGACTTCTCCCAGCTCCGCACCCGCATCGAACGCGCCATCAAGGTAAGTGCACTCGAGAAAAAAGTGGCAGACCTTGAATCGAAGCTGGTAGCGAAAAGCGGCCTCAACGCCATCACCGGATCGTCACCGGCAATGGAACGCGTCTACCAACTCATTCGCCGCATCGCGCCTACTCCTGCGACCGTCTTGATTGAAGGCGAAAGCGGAACCGGCAAGGAACTTGTAGCCAAAGCGCTACACGATCTATCTCCGCGCAAGAACAATCCATTCATCGCCGTGGAATGCTCGGCGTTCTCAGGCGACCTGCTCAAATCAGAACTCTTCGGATACGTCCCAGGAACATTTACCGGCGGACTCAAGGACGGCAAGAAAGGTTGCATTGAATCAGCCGCGGACGGCACCTTGTTTCTTGATGAAATCGGCGAAATCGACATGCCGACGCAAATAGCACTGCTCAGAACCATTCAATCCAAATCCATCCGGCGGCTCGGCTCAAGCGAAGAAACCCCCGTCGATTTCCGCCTTGTCGCCGCGACCAATAAGAACCTCAAGGAAATGGTCGCTGAAGGCAAGTTCAGGGAAGACTTGTTCTTCCGCCTGAACGTGATACCGATCGATCTTCCCCCTCTTCGTGAGCGTCCCGGCGACATCGCATTGCTCGCCTCACGCTTTCTCAAAGAATTCGCAAAAGAATATTCCAGCCAAGTCAAAGGCTTCTCCCCAGGCGCAATGGAGGCGCTAGAGCACTACCCCTGGCCAGGCAATGTACGCGAACTGAGAAACGTCATTGAAAGAATGGTGGTGCTATCAACCGGTGAGATGATTACGGCTGATGACCTCCCTACCGACATCAAAGGAACACCGGGAACGCCCCCCATTTCGAACACCCACCCTTCTGATTCAACCGACAGAAGCACAAAGGAACCAGCTTCCTCCGCATCTTCAACTCCAGCGCACAACCCCACCACTCTTGCTGCAGCTGAAAAGCAGCAGATACTCGCGGCCTTAAAAGCCGCTGGCGGCAACAAGTCGAAAGCCGCCGAGTCGCTTGGCATATCGCGCAGGACCCTCCATAGGAAACTTAACGAATGGAAATTCCAGGACTGACAATTCTTGAAAAAATTGGCGCAGGAGGCATGTCGACCGTCTGGAAAGCCTTCGACAACGTCAACAACCGTATCGTTGCAATAAAAATACTGAACGACAACCTCTCCACCTGCGGAGAAGAGGTGCGTGCGCTCAAGCTCGAAGAACGCCGCATGGAGGAAATCCGCCATCCGGGGATCGTTCAAGCTTATGATTTCGACAACGTAGATGGACGTTGGTACATAGTGATGGAATATGTCGACGGATATACATTTTCAGACTATATCATCCGTCGTCATCGAGTCTGCGAGACAGACTGTCTTCTAATCGCACAATCAATCGCCTCTGCACTCAGCTTTGCCTGGAACGATCACGGCATCGTCCATTGCGACATCAAGCCCGAGAACATTATGATTAATTCCGAAGGCACGATCAAGATCCTCGACCTCGGAATCTCCTATCGCTATGAATTCAAGGAAGGCAAACTGGCGCAGGCTTCACATATCTCCGGAACTCCTGCATACATCTCGCCAGAGCAAGTTTATGCCGACGTCGAACTCGACTGCCGTACCGACATCTATTCACTTGGCGCAACGCTTTATCATTTAGCTACAGGGAGAGTACTATTCCCCGGATATGATAACGATGCCTCAATGCGTGCTCATTGCAACGAGACGGTCCAGGCGAAGGACCCGCGCCTTTATCGTCCTGAACTGTCCAAGGGCTTCGCCCAGATGCTGGAAGCGATGCTCGTGAAGAACCGTGACGGACGCCTTTCCAACTGGAACGAAGTGTATTCCATTGCGCAAGCCGTCGAACGCGGAGCGGATTTCCCACCTCGAGAGACCGAAGGCAACTCCTCAATCCTTCTCAGTCCCTACGGCTGAACGGGAATGCGTGGCAATTACCACATGCTTCAGCAAGAAAACGCCACTAGATAGATCATCCAGTTGATCGCTAGGGAATAGAGATTCGCAAAGAAGTCGTCGATGACGATGCCGCGGCCGCCAGGGATGCGCTGCAACTGACGCGCCGGCCAAGGCTTGAGGATATCAATGGCCCGGACCACGCAGAAGAAGATCAGCATCGACCACCACGGGAGATCCAGCAGTGGAATGCCGATGAACGAGATCGGATAGAGCATCCACTCGTCCGCGGTGATACGCCCGTCATCGATGATTCCGAGGATCTTCTCCGCCGCATCGCAGAACGGAATCGCCAGGAGCGTGAAGCCGAGACACACCGGCATCTGCAGCCACAGCGGCAAGGCGCAGACCGCATAGGCAAGTGCAACTCCGGGGAGCGACCCGAAGGTGCCGGGCGCGAACGGAGCAACGAGTCCAAGCCCGAAACCAGAAGCGACGAAAAGAATGAACTTACGCATTGGATGTAGATGTAGGTTGAAGATGTAGGGGCAGAATGGTGTCAGATCTTGACGATTCCGAGATCGGAGGGGATCCACCAGTCGTGAAGCGAAAGCTCGAACGGGAACACCTTGATGCCGTCAGGAGCGCAATTGCGCTTGAACGCCTGAGTAAAGAAGCGGCGCATGAAGATTTTCAATGTTTTGAAAATAGTTGAAGGCGAGAGTTGAAGTTGAAGATCGGAAGGTCCATTCTTCTCTTTAATGAAATACTTCTCAGCAGCGCGCTGAAGATCCTTCGAACCCATCTCGTTGACGATAAAATTCCAGAGGAAGAAGTCGTGAAGTTCATACGGACCAATCTTATCCTCGGTGATCTGCCCCTTCACGAGTTCCGGACTCACCGGCGTCGCGATAATATCAAGAATCGCCTCCGCGGCCTTCTTGCCGCCACTTTCTCCAACTCCAACTGACTTCTCCAACTGTCTTTCCGCCCACCAGCGGCATACCTTACGGACCACAGTCTTAGGGACGTCGCTGTTGACCCCGAACATCGACATGTGATCTCCGTTGTATGTGCACCAACCGAGCGCAATCTCGGAAAGGTCTCCAGTACCAATGACGATGCCATTGGTCATGTTCGCCTTGTCCATGAGGATCATCGTACGCATACGGGCCTGGGCGTTCTCGTAGGTAACATCCGGCGTCTTGCCGTCGTGTCCGATGTCCTTGAGATGCTGACGGACACTCTTCACGATCGAGATCGTTTCTACCTCGAGTCCGAGTCCCTCGCACAGCTGCTCGGCATTTCCCTTGGTCCGTTTGGTGGTACCGAAACCGGGCATCGTATAGACGTGAATGCCCTGCCTGTCAAGCCGCAACTTCTCGAATGCACCAACACAAACGAGGAGCGCCAGCGTCGAGTCGAGTCCGCCGGAGAGCCCGACAACCACGTCCTTACAATGAATCGCCTTAAGCCGCTTCACAAGTCCCTCGACCTGCATACGATAGATCTTCGCAGGATCACAAGGGAACGGCACCACACTCCCCTTCTTGCAGGGTTTTCCAAGATAAGCCCGATGTTTAGCTAAAGAACCGACTTCCATATTGACCTCCTCATTCACGCCGTCGTGAGGGCACGACGGAAACTTCAGCACGCAAGGGTCGCCTGAATTGCAGCAGTAAGCGAATGTCTCTCGCCTGGAGCCAGAGTGCGACCACCCGGCCAGTCGCTGACCGGCTCGACACAGACATACTTCTTCCAGTCATCGGGCTCAAAGTCCTTCATGACCGCTTCCCCGCAGTTCCAGACCACGGTCATGTCATTGCCGGCGGATACCATCGCGAGCGCCCGATGGAGCGAATTGTCGAGAATCGCGTATTCGTGCTTAGGCTCCATCTTCATCGTGAAGACATGGTCCAGCGCATGATCAACGACGATCTCATCGTCAAACACTGCTTCCTTCGCCTCGACAACATCAAGCGCCTTGGTTCCACCGAGCCCCTTGATCACCGCGTCATCACGGTTGCGGAGCAGAAAATACGGATGGAATCCGCAACTGAACTTGAAAGGCTCGTCGCCGATGTTCTTCGTCGTCATGGATATGTTAAGCTTCATCGAAACGGAGATCTTCATCTCCAACTCGAAATCATGAGGCCACAACTTCTTCGTTTCCCCGTCGCTCCTGATCGACAGCGTAACCTCGGTCATATCCTCGGAATACTCGGTTCCCTTCACCGTGAACGGCATGATCCGCGCGAAGCCGTGCTGCGGCAGTGTCTTGGAGAAACGGTTTCCGAACTGCGGCCAGCAGACGGGAACGCCGCCATGGATGGATTCGCCGCGGTTGTAGTCACGCTTCGCGGGACGGAACAGCACCTCGCTGTGTCCGGTCGGCTTGTACGAAAGCACGTTCGCTCCAAGCATCGCGATCTCCGCGGATCCGTACTTGTTGGCGATGACGACATTAGGATAACCGGCGTGTCCTTCCTTGAACACGATGCGTCCGGGAGCGCCGTAGCGCGAATTTAATTCGTTGATAGTCATAAAGGAAATGGGGATGTTATAGTTCGATTCTGTAGGAGCCGGGATTGTAATTCTTAGCGGGTCGGTTGGGGAGGGTGACGACAGCGGGGGAGGGAACGGTAAATTCCCAGATCACCTTGTCACCTTCGTACCACCAGTGCGACCTAATGAGTCCCGCGGCGGAATTGTATTCGGCCTTGATGTGTCCGAAACGCTTATCGAAGATCGGACGCATCACGATCTTCTTGAAACCGGGCTCGTCCACGCTCGGCGCGATTCCAGCAAGATAACGGTACATCCACGCAAGCACCGCGCCATAGGCATAGTGGTTGTAGCTGTTCATGCCCACAGGACCGAAACCCTTGTCCTTAGTCCAACCGTTCCAGCGCTCCCAGATCGTAGTCGCGCCCTGGTCGACGGAATAGAGCCAGCTCGGGAACCTGTGGTTAAGCATCAGGTTCACGGCGATGTCCTGCATCCCGTTCTCGCAAAGCGTATCCATCAGCCACGAGGAGCCGAGGAAACCGGTGAAGTTCCCGTTCTTCTCCAGGTTCGACCTCAGCGTAGCAATCGTCTTCGCCTTCGCCTCACCCTCAACGATCCCAACCTGCAGTGCCAGCACCGCGGGAGTCTGCATATCGGAGAAGATATTGGTGATCATGCCGTCGGCCCCGGTGAAGAACTTCGCCTTGAGATAATCCTTCGCCTCGGCGAACATCGTCTCGTATTTAACGGCGTCCCGACCGGTATCTCGCGCCATATCCCTCATCATCCGCGCATTCAGCGCCCAGTAACACGCACCAAGATAGTTCCAATAGACCAGCGCCTCGGGACGCACAGTGCGCTTGCCCCAGGGCCCCGTGAACGCACAGTAATCGGGACGCCCACCGCCGTCACAGCTCTCGAGCTTCTCCCAGGAGAGCCAGTCGGCCCACTGGTAGTTGCCGCACTCGTCCTTGATCGCCGCCATATCGCATTTCGTCTCCGCCTGATAATCCAGCAGCTTCTCCATCGCCGTCCAGTTCTCGTCCACGATCTTCCGGTCGCCGAACTGACGCCAGATCTTCCACGGCACGATTACGCCGGCATCAGACCAGCCGACGCGCATCATCTCGCGCTCGCCAGACCCGTACTGTGCGAGCGGCGCGACCCCGGGGAAGCCGCCCTTCGGACTCTGCGTGTCGCGCATATCGCGCATCCACTTCGAGAAGAAGGAACGCGTATCGGCGATATAACCACCGGCATCGGCAAACACCTGCGTATCCGCGGTCCAACCGAGACGCTCGTTGCGCTGGGGACAGTCCGTCGGAATCGACAGGTAGTTGGAAAGCATTCCCCAATAGACGTTGGAGACGAACTGGTTGAGCGAGGCGTCACCCGTCTTAAACGAACCGATCTCAAGCTCCTGCTTTATTGAAGTCACCGGGATCGTGGAGACGGACTCGAGGTATACATCACCATCAGCCGAGAGCTCCGCATAGCGGTAACCGAAGAACGTGAACCGAGGATGATAGGTCTCGACACCCTCGCCCTTGAAGGTGTAATATACGCGCATTCCGTACTCGGGACAGCGCAGATTGGCACGATAAATCGAGCCCTTCGGTCCGTCACAGCCGCGCACACCGGCATCAGCGTCATTCAGCATCTCCGCAGGTAAAAACGTCAGCTTCGTCCCCGCCTTCGCCGAGAAGACGAATTCCGGAACTGCAGCACAGTTCTGTCCGAAGTCAATAACGAGCTTCTCGCCCTTCTTAAGCTGATACGGACCCTTCTTCATCGCGAGATCGCGCCTCAGCGTGACCTCCGCGCCGGCGCTCGGCAGGATCTCGCCCTTGAACTCGGTGTTGATCTCCGGCTCGGCGAAAACAGCCGTCCACGGATCGATCCTCGCGTCATACTCCTCGCCGTCGAAAATCGCCGCGTGCGTAATAGGTCCGGCGATCGCCGCCTTCCAGTCCTTCGCGTTCGTCCCGTACACCGCAGTCGTGCCGTCCGTGAAATGTAGCTGCAAAGCCCCGCGGAATGCGCTCTTCTTGCCCGCGAAATGGACGATCTTGTCACGCCACCAGCCGGCGGAGACCTCGGCTGCGAATTCGTTCACCGCGCCTTCTTCGGTGTTGATCATGTCGGTAATGTCGTAGGTGAACGAACGACGGGTCTTCCTGACGTGGGTGAAGCCCGGCTTGAGGAAATCATCTCCAACGAGCACACGGTTGGCGTAGATGTCGTAGACGCCGAGCGCGGTCGTGGTCCAGATCGCCCGCGCGACCGCCTTGGGATTCCTGACGGACGAGACGAAGAAGCTCGTGCCGTCCGCCGCCCGCTGGGAGGGTCCGCTCCATCCACCCTCCGTAACCGGCGCATCCTTCACGGACAGCCACTCGGATCCGTCCAGCGGAACCGGATGATCACAACGTTCGGCGCATGGCGCATAGTCGTGAGAAAGACAGCCAACGACAAAAACAATAGCGGCGGCAACGGTCAGTGTAGTTTGAACTCGCATATCACAGTAGCACCTGTTGGAATCTTGGATTGAATATAGAAATTAGCGGAAACGCGGTTGAATGATGTTACTCTACTATGCGATGATAAACATCGGACGCGATCAAGGGATTTACAAAAGTGAAGGCGATAAAGAAATCAGTCTCGTCCTTCTTCACGTCGAAAACGAGTCCACCGACGGTGGGACGGCAACCGCCGACCTCAGAGAACGGGATATCGCAGTCGATCTCCTTACCGAGGAAAAGAATCCGCCTGTCGGTAAAATAACAATGCACCCGCTGGGCCTTGCGCCATTCGCGGGGCTCGTGCGGGAAAGCGACGTCGCCGATACGGCCCTTGACGGTCACCGCATCGTACGCTGACGTCCCCTTGACGTACAGCGTCCCTTTCTCATGGAACCAGATATGCTCCGAAGGATCGATGTGAAGTCTGTGGTTTGGACGGTGCGGACGCGGACCGTTCGGCTTGATCTCCTTGAGCCACAAGGCGTATCCGCGGCGGTTCTTACGCGTTCGCTTCCAGATTCTGAGCCACACCACCGCCAGCGGCACCAGCAACCAGAACGCGGCGAAGATGACGACGAGACCCCCGATGGAGGTCATATAGTTCTGGTTCCAGATGTTATCCAAGTCGCGATAGATGTACCACGCGATCCCAAGCAGGAACACGAAGGCGATCAGTTTTCTCAGCGCGAACTTCAATTCTTCTCTCTCACTTCATCGTAAATTCGATCACAGGAATCTCGACTGGCGGCTTCTCGACCGGCAGGAAAAGTCTTCCCCACTTAATCTCGACTTCGCTCTTATCGTTCAACAGCTGCGCATAATCGATCTTGTCTGCGAACTCGAGCGGCATCTCGCCGAACTGCCAGAAGAGGACATGCATATAGAGTTTGCGCGTCTGCGGATTCCAGGTGAGGATCGTGTTCGCCGGGGCCTTGTATTCCGCCGGAGCCCGCGTACAGCCGTAGATCGATTCGCCGTTGGCACGAAGCCACTTGCCGTAGCCGACGAGCCGGTCGAGCGCACGGTAATCGAAGTTGCCGCGTCCGTCGGGCCCCACGTTCATGATCACGTTGCCGCCGTTCGCGACGGTAAAGATCAGCTGCTCGAGGCATTGCGGCACCGACTTCCAGCTGCGCTCGTCGCGGGCATAGCCCCAGGCACCGGAGAAGGTCTGGCAGGTCTCCCACGGCACCTCGCGTCCGTTAACCGTCACCGGTTTCGACTCGCGGTTCTGCTCGGGCGTGGCGAAATCCCAACCGTCCTCGTAGTCGGTGAGATCGAGACGGTTGTCGATGATGATATCGGGCTGCAGCCGCTTGGTCAACTTAAGGATGCCTTCGGAATCCCAGTCGTAACGCGTCTTACCATTGGGTCCTGGGAAGGAGAAATCGTACCATAAGATGTCGATTTTGCCATAATTGGTCAGCAGCTCGGTGATCTGGTTCTTCATGAATGCGCGGTATTTCGCCATGTCACGGTTCTTGTTGACGGCTTCGGGACCGGAACCGTTCCCCTCGAAAGCCTGGTCTTCCAACTCCTGGCGCCGCGGATGATAACGGTCGATCGTGTAATCGGGATGGTGCCAGTCAAGCAGCGAATAATAGAATCCGACCTTAAGCCCCTCCGCGCGAAACGCCTCGACGAATTCCTTGACGAGATCGCGCCCGAACGCAGTATTGGTGATCTTGTAGTTGGAGAACTTCGTATCGAAAAGCGAGAAGCCCTCGTGATGACGAGTCGTAAGGACCGCATACTTCATTCCCGCATCCTTCGCCGCCTTCGCCCACTTCTTCGCATCGAACTGATCCGGATTGAAGTTCTTGAAATAACGGTCGTAATCGGAGTCGGAAATCCTCGCATTGGACTTCTGCCATTCGTGAATGCCCTGCGCGGCATAAAGCCCGAAATGAATAAACATTCCAAACCGCGCCTCCGTCCACCACTCCATGCGCTTGAGCTTCTGCTCCCAGGTCTCGTCCGTCAGATGCATCGTGAAACCGTAAGGCACGACATCGTACTTGACGCTCGCCGCATCAACCTCCGCTCCGTCCAACAGCACATACTGCTGGCGCGGAATAGTATGGAAGCGGAAAGTCGTGACCCCATCCTTGGTCTCATAAACGCCGACATCACATGCGACCTTCGGATCCTCATCGCCGAGATTCTTCCACCACTTCGCGTAGACCTTCGGCTTTGCCTCGCCCTTCCAGGAGAGCGAACGGACCGCGACCTCGTTGCCGAAATCAACGAAGACGCGTGTAGGTGACTTCTGGACAATCGCCAGTTTCGCGGCATCGACCGAATCCGCAGGCATGTTCCCGGTTTCCGCTGCGAAAAGCACGGCCGAGGCGAGAGCTATCGAAAGTGAGAATAATTTCTTCATACGAACCCCTTATTTTATTATTTTACGATGTGGTAATATTACACTGCATTCTTGCTGATCTCCTGTATAGTAACAAGAGCATCGCAAAATGCTTTTTGTTTTCATGAACAAATCTCTTCCGATAGGTCTAAACATAGCTGGATTTCAGGATCTCATCCCAGACTTTGCCATATTATCTATTTTACAGGCGCAATTTCCATGGACCACGTGACCGGTGCATTCGGATCGAAACGGTACTTGGACATCGGATACGGTCCGCAGCTGCCGCCGCCGAGACCGGTCTGTCGGACGTCAAGATCAAGACACACCTCCGCCCGGGGGATCAACGAAGCGCGGAAACGTTTCTGACCCGCAAGATGACGCGCACGCTCCAGATCATCCCAGGTGTAATGAAGCGCCGTCATGAAGAACGGCTCGGAACCCGAGAAGCGGACTCCCTTCCCGTCAGCATCTGTAAACTCCGCCCAGCGGACTCCGCACTTACCGCCGTTCACCTGCGGACGCACATACGGCTCGTACTGCTCAGACACCGTCGACTTCCAGATTCCAAAGAAGGAACCCGTACAGCGGTCGATGTAGTTCTCCCGCGGACCACGTCCGTAATACTTCATGTACTCGAGCGCCCTGTCGAGCTTCATCGAAAGCCCCATGCGGGCGATCGCCGGCGGCATCGTGCCGAACGGCGTCACCTTGTTCTCGACCGACAGCGTACCGTCGGCGAAAACGGTCCAGTCCGAGACATGCGTGAAGCCCGCGGACTTACCGCCAGTCACCTCAACAGAAATCGAAACCCTGGCCGATCCGTCCTCGGCTTTTGAGACCTTGAGAGGACGGGCGTGATACGAAAGCTGGGTAAGCCCACGTGAATACGCGCCGCCGATCTTCCGGTCCTCGCCCCAGGCGCTGCCGTCACGCATCCAACGGTCGTTATCGGCAAAAGCGCGATTGCATCCGACCCGCGGACCTTCGGCAATGATGTTCTTACCGTTCATCACGAGTCTGCAGAGCGTCCCAGTCTTGCGGCAGAATACGGCCTTTGTACCATTCGCCTCAATGGTAACCGCCTTCGCATCCTCATCAATCTTCGGTGCCTCAGAAGACTGTTCATTCCGCAATTCTTCATTTCTAACTCCCACTTTCTCATTCGTCAGCCCGACCTGATCCCTCGCGATGATCCATCCCCGCTTCGCCCAAAGAGATTCCTTCCTAGTCGAGAATTCGAAGTTGACGAAAAGTTCCTTATCCTTACCCGTCTTGGCGACAGCGTCGGCAAGTCCGGGGACGGTAAAGCGGCACTTGGAAAGCGGCTTGAGCTGCGGCACGCCGAATGCACCGCCGGCAACTTTCTCTCCATCCGCCAGCAGCGTCCAGCGTCCGTCGAACTCGTCCGCGAACGTAAAGCCGAAGCGATTCTCGAGCTCGAAGATGCCGTCGCCGGCCTTACGGACCACGAGATTACGGTAGACGTGGCCGACCTCGACGAGCTTCGCCGTCACCTTACGGTCGGGGGTAATCACACCGTTGCAGTTGAATGGTCCGTCGTTCGGCTCTTCGTCCCAGTCGCCACCGTAGGCCCAGACCTTCCTGCCGCGTCCGTTATCGACATACATCGCCTGGTCGACCCAGTCCCAGATGCAGCCGCCGGTCATGCAATCGTACTTGTAAAAGACGTCCCAGTATTCCTGAAAATTGCCGATGGCATTTCCCATCGCATGCGCATACTCGCAGGAGAAATACGCCTTGCCAGCGGTATGTCCGGAGATTGCGAATCCCTCTCCTCCTGCCGCGGACTCGAGCTTGTCAGCTGTCTTCGCCTCACCGAGCTTGCCACGCTTCTCACACCATTCGACGGACGGATACATGCTGCTGTCGATATCGGCGTCGGCATTACCCCGCTCCCAGTGGATGATGCGCGAAGGGTCAAGAGACTTCACGTTCGCGATCGCCTTACGGAAATCGTCTCCGTGTCCGGTCTCATTGCCCATCGACCAGAAAGTGACGGAGGGATTGTTGCGGTAGAAGACGCAGTTGCGCTCATTGCGCTCAACAATCGTCTTCTCCCACTCGGGGAAGCGGCCAAGACCTTTCTCGCCGTAGCCTGGCTCGTGCCCCTCAACATTCGCCTCGGCGACGACATAGATGCCGTACTTGTCACAGAGATCATACCAGTAGTGATTGTTCGGATAATGCGAGGTGCGGACCATGTTGATGTTGTAGCGCTTCATCAGCAGGATGTCGGAGATCATCTCGGACATCGAGACGGTGCGCCCGTTCTCGGGACTACACTCGTGACGATTCACGCCCTTGAACTTAATCTTCTTACCGTTCACTAGGATCGTATTGCCGACGATCTTCTGTTCCTTGAAGCCGATCTTCTTCGCACGGATGTCATCGCCCTTCTTGACGACCAGCGTATAGAGGTAAGGCTTCTCGGCGCTCCAGAGATTGGGAGAAAGATCAAGGCTGAAGGTTGAGGTTGAAGGTTGAGAATGGAGGTCTCCAATCTTTTTGTTGTCCGCATCATAAAGAGCAACCGACGCGCCTTCTACACCTACACCTTCAACCTCGACCTTCCACCGTTCGTACCCGTCGACAGGCGTGGTACGGACGGTGAAATCCCAAATGCCGTCCTTCGGCTTCGCCCAGAGCGTGACGTCGCGGAAGATGCCGGAGAAGCGGTTCATATCCTGGTCTTCGAGATAGGAGCCGTCACACCAGCGGTAAACCTCGACGCATAGCAAGTTGGTAGTTGATAGTTGACAGTTGGTAGTCGAGGAATTGAGGAAAGGAGTGATATTGAATTCAGAGGGAAGCTTTGAATCCTCGGCGTAACCGACGATCTTCCCGTTGACCCATACGTAGTAGGCGGAGTAGACTCCGTCGAAACGCAGGATCACGTCGCGCCCCTGCCATTCCGCGGGAACTGTGAAACGCGTACGGTAACTCGAGACGGGATTATAGTCGGGCTTACCGGTATCGCGATCGAGGATTTTCGCAAAGTCCTTGCCGGAAGGCTGCGACCTGTCAGCGTGGGGATAGCGGACGTTCGTGTAGCCGGGCACCCCGAAGCCGCGGGTCTCGACGCAGCATGGGACGTCGATCGTGAACCAGTCGGAATCGTCGAAATCCGCCTTCCAGAAATCCTTCGCGCGAAGCTCAGGATTGCCAGCCCAGGAGAACTTCCAATCACCGTTAAGCGACATCTTGAATGGCGTCTCGGGTTCGATCGCATCGGTAAACGCCGCCTTCTCTTCTGCAAGCGGCATCGAATAGGTGCGCGCCGGCAGTCGGTTGATAGAATTGGCGAAGGGATTCTCCCATTCAGGCGTTCCCGCGGCGATTGCAGCGATTACCGTTAACGTTGAGATCATGCTGGCGTTCTCCTTTTAATCAGACGTTGAAGCCAAAATAACGGTTGGCATTATCAAAACAGACATCCGCAACGATACCACCAAGCCACTTGATGTCGTCCGGCAACTGTCCCCTCTCCACCATGTCGCCGAGCAACTGACAAAGAATGCGGCGGAAATACTCATGACGGGCATAGGAGAGGAACGAACGAGAATCGGTGAGCATACCGACAAAGTTCCCGAGACAACCAAGTGCCATCAGTGACTTGAGCTGCGAACGCATCCCCTCGTAATGATCGTTGAACCACCAGGCGCTACCGAGCTGAAGTTTTCCTTTGACCGGACCTTTCTGGAACGAGCCGATCAGCGCACCGAGCGCCGGAGTGTCGGACGGATTGAGCGAATAGACGATCGTCTTCGGAAGCATATCCTGGCGGTCAAGACGATCGAAGATGTCGGCAAGGCCCTTGAGTCCGCCTGCTTCGCCTATGGTGTCGAATCCCGTATCCGGACCCAACTTCGCAAATCTCGCGGAATTAGGATTACGGATGCAATTAAAGTGGAGCTGACTGGTCCAGCCCGCCTTCGCATCAAGCTTCATACATTCAACCACATAGTCGGCGAGGCGTCCGGAGGGAATCTCATTAAGTCCATAATCCGCCAGCACGCATCCGCGTTTCGCGAAATAATCATGTCGCTCGGCGAGATGCTTCATCGGGTCTTTCTTCTTCGCGACAGCCTCCTTAAGTATGCGATCTGGACGCCAAGTGGGAAGCACCTTCACCTCCTTGAATTCTTTCGCAATTACTTCGTGCCACGCGAGATCGTCATCGGGATCATCCGTAGTGCAGACAACCTTAACTCTCGACTTCACCATCAGTCTACGCGCCGAGAAGCCCTTCTTTGCAATTGCGGCATTGCACTTCTTCCATATTTTCGCGGCCGTAGATGTTGAAAGAATGTCGGTCACGCCGAAATATCGCGCCAATTCAAGCTGGCTCCAGTCGAAAAGCGGATTACCGACCAGCTTCTCCATCGCTCCCGCGTAGGCGAAGAACTTATCGAAGCCGCAAGCGTCTCCCGTGCAATACCTCTCGTCCGTCCCGTTAGACCGCATCTGACGCCATTTGTAATGGTCGCCGCCGAGCCACACCTCGGCGATGTTATTCCATCGCCGGTCCTCCGCGATCTCCTTTGGCGACAGATGACAATGATAATCAATGATCGGCTGCTTTTCGGCATAACGATGATAGAGTTCTTTCGCCGTCTTCGTCGCCAGCAGAAAATCATCGTTGATAAAAGGCTTCTTCATCGTACACCCTCCTCGATCAGGACCGTTTAGTAATGTAAATCTTCGCCATATCAGTCTTGTAGCAACTCTTCTCGGAGACGTCGATCTCCTCGAACAGCTTCTCTCCGGGACGGACCCCGGTGAAGACCAACTTGATATCGACGTACGGACGGTAGCCCGCCTGCGCGATCATCCGCTCCGCGAGATCGACGATCTTCACGCTCTCGCCCATATCGAGCGTGTAGATCGCCTGCTCGCCGCGGCTCGCCGCCTGCAAGACGAGCGACACCGCTTCGGAGACCGTCATGAAGTAGCGCTTCATCTCGGGATCGGTAATCGTCACGAACCCAAGCGTCGCGATCTGCTCGCGGAAAAGCGGCACCACACTGCCAGAGCTTCCGAGCACATTGCCGAAGCGCACCGCGCAGAATGAGGTCGAGGTGTCAGGTGAAGGTGAAGAATTGAGAGACATTATCGCGTCTTCGGCGGCCTTCTTGGTCTTGCCCATAACCGAGACGGGATTGACCGCCTTATCGGTGGAAATCAGCACGAACCGCCTGACGCCGTGTTCCTTCGCCAGTTCCGCAAGCTGCTTCGTCGCCTCGGTGTTGTTGCGCCACCCTTCTTCCGGATTCGCCTCAACCATCGGCACGTGTTTGTATGCCGCCGCGTGGAGCACGATCTCAGGCTGATACTTCTCGAACACAGCGGCGATTTTACCACGCTCGTTAATATCGATCATCAGCGGCACACACACCCCGCACCCTGCACTCTGCACCCTGCACCCTGCACCCTGCACCCTGCACCCTGCACTCTGTACCCTGCACCCTGCACTCTGCACCCTGCACCCTGCACTCTGCACCCTGCACCCAGCACTCTGCACCCCGCACCCAGCACCCTGCACTCTGCACCCTGCACTCTGCACCCTGCACCCAGCACCCTGCACCCTCATTCTCCGGTCGATCTCGTACAGCGCGTTCTCACCGCGCTCGACCATCAGCACCTTCGCCGCACCCGCTTCCGCAACCTGCTTCACGATTTCGCTGCCGATGGAACCGCCCGCGCCGGTGACCATCACGACCTTGCCCGCGAAGAACCTGCGGGCGACGGACCCGTCGAAGTTCTTGACCTTGCGTTCGAGCAGATCCTCCTCCCGGACGTGCGAAAGCCACCAGGCGTGCCAGACGAGACGGACCACGAAAATTCCGGCGGTCACGAGGAAGAAGCATATCGCCGTAATCGAATAAGGGGGACGAACATGCGAAAGCGAGACGTTCGGCAGATAGAAGCGCATCGCGGTCAGCACGACCGTCGCCAGCACCGTCGCGACCAGATACCGCGGCAGATCCGCCGCGGTCGTGCGACGCCAGGGAATGCGGTAGCAGCCAGTGAAGATCAGCGCGAGAAGATAGACGACGCAGACATTGACGTACAGGAGCGCCACCGAACTCCAGCCGCCGATCGAAGTGGGATTCCGAAAATCGAGCCGCAGCAGAACCGCGGAGAAATAGGCGAGCGCTACGATCGCGGCATCGATGAAGAGTCCGGCGAACCTGCTCGCCAGAAACTTCGCCCAGGCCTCGCGCGACCGCTTCATATCGCCCGACAAATGAACCAGATGAGCGCCGGTGCGAAAAGCAGCGAATCAAACATGTCAAGAAGTCCGCCAAGCCCAGCCGGCATGAAGGTACCGGAATCCTTAACTCCTACCCAACGCTTAAACTTGGACTCCACCAGGTCGCCGGACGTACCGACGAACGCAGCAGCCACACCGATCAGCAACGCCTTCCAGATTGCGAAACCGGTAACGCCGACAAAACAACAGCTCATGACACAAGACGCGATAATCGAACCGAGCATTCCCTCCCAGCTCTTGTTCGGAGAAATCGTGGGACACATCTTATGCTTGCCGAATGCAACACCAAACGCAAAGCCCCCCATATCCGAAAGCTTAACCACCGCCAACACATAGAGTAACGACAAGCTACCGCCTTGCATAGCAATCGTAGCCAACATCGAAAAAGCCGAAGCAAGAATCATTATACCCACGAGATTGACGCAGAAACCCTGGGCCGAAATCACGGACACCTTCTTCGCCGCAAGCATGAAGAACTCAACCATCGCCGCAATCATCAACACGCCGAAGACCGGCGTGAACCAGTTCGACGGCACATAAAGAATGGCACACACCACCAGCGCCGCCGTCGTCAATGCCGTGACAACTCTTTTCAAATGCTTCATAAATTCAACCCTCCATTCTCAACCTCAACCTAATCTTCCGCCGAGACGACGTTCACGACGAGAGAACGACGCTATCGCGCGATCGAATTCGGCACGATCGAAATCGGGCCACAGGACATCGGTGAAATAGAATTCGGCATACGCCGCCTGCCAAAGCAGAAAGTTGGAAAGCCGCAGCTCGCCACTGGTCCGCACAATGAGATCGGGATCCGGAATATCGGCCGTGTCGAGATACTTGGCGAACTCATCTTCACGGAGCGGAAAGGATTCCGCATCCCCGGCTGAAGCGCCGACAACTGGAGCTGCGGTCTCCTGACCGCGCCGTACATACCGCTCCACCGCCCTTACGATTTCATCGCGTCCGCCGTAGGAAAGCGCGACGACGAGCGTGAAACCGCCGCCCTTCGTCTTCTCCTCAAGCGCGGCGATCTCCTTCTGAAGCTTCGCCGAAAGATCTGTGCGCCGTCCTATCACGCGGAAGCGCACGCCTTCCTTCACCAGCGTCTTCTCCTTCGACCTGATGAAAGCCGAAAGGAGCTTCATGAGCCCGGAAACCTCTTCCTTCGACCGCTTCCAGTTCTCGGTCGAGAACGCGTACACGGTCAGGTATTCGATCCCGGCGTCCTTGCAATAATGCATGACCCTGTCAAGGGCATCCGCACCCGCCTTGTGTCCGGCAAGGCGCGGCTTGTGATGCGCTTTGGCCCAACGGCCATTGCCATCCATGATTACTGCTAAATGTCTCACTTAAGTTGGTAGATGTTAGTTGCTAGTTGGTAGATGGTAGTTGGTAATTTGGAATTGGGAGTTTCTCTCACTACTATCAACTACCAACTATCAACTACCAGCTCATCAGATGTTGATTCTAAGCGTGGTCTCACGGGCAGGCCCGACGGAGAGCACGCCGAGCTTACCGCCGATGATATCGAGGATACGATTGATATATGCCTTCGCGTTCTCGGGAAGCGCCGCATAATCGGTGATATGCGACGTCTCGCACATCCAGCCGGGCATCTCTTCGTAAACTGGAGTGCAGTCCTTAAGGACGTCAAGGTCTGCCGGGAAGGTCTGATAGACGAAACCATCATTGCGCTTATAGCCGGTGCAAATCTTGACCACAGGGCAGTAATCAAGGACGTCGAGTTTCGTCATCGCCCAGAAGTCGACACCATTCACGCGCTGAGCATATCGAGCGACAACGGCATCAAACCAGCCACAGCGGCGGGGACGGCCAGTGGTCGCGCCGTATTCGCCGCCGCGTTTGCGGAGCTTCTCGCCGTCCGCATCAAAGAGCTCGGTCGGGAACGGACCCTCGCCCACGCGTGTCGTATAGAGCTTCAGGACACCGATGACGCGGTCGATCGCACGCGGCGAAACGCCGGACCCCGTGCAGGCGCCGCCCGCGGTCGGGTTAGAGCTCGTCACGAAGGGATAGGTGCCGAAGTCGATGTCGAGCATCGTCGCCTGCGCACCCTCGAAAAGGATGCTCTTCTTGTCGTCCAGCTGCTCGTGCAGGAACTGGATCGTGTCGGTGACGTAAGGCATGAGCGCCTTCACCATCGGCGTATAGAGCTTGACCATCTCCTCAGCGTCCAGCGGCTGGGCGCCGAGCGAAACGAGCTTGCGGTTCGCCTCGGCGACCTGCTTACGGACGAGCTCAAGGAAGTTGGGCTTGAGGATGTCGCCAACGCGCATGCCGTAACGACCGACCTTCGCCGCATAGGCGGGACCGATTCCGCGGCCCGTGGTGCCGATCTTCT
>CAMGEN010000007.1:0-62197 GCA_946055075.1 uncultured Verrucomicrobiota bacterium
CTCTGTTGCTTATTTTATCATTTTCCAGGAGCAATCGCCACCCCAAAATCCGCACACCCTTATCCCACTTTTACTGGGGTAATTTATCCCAGTTTTCAAAAAAGCCAAATAAAACCCTATGGAAATTTATTTTCCATCTGAAGGCGCTTTTCAGGCGCAAGAGCCGTTTTCTTGCTGGTGATTCACTGATTTAGGCTTGGATACTCGCCTAAATCCCGGAAAAAACGAAGGTGGCGACATCGATTTTGCGTGCATCAATTCAATAAGTGGGATAAGGGAGTCAGCAAAACTGGCACCGGCTCTGACGATTTCACGCACCTCATTATCAATGAGGCGGTGCGACTTCAGAAAAAAGTCATCTGTCCTGGCATTTCAGAAAGCTTCTTCCGGGGCCGGCGGACGGTCTTCTCCTTGGCGTTAACGTCAAGCTCGTTGGACTCGAGGTTCTTGAGGATTTCGGCGGCCCGGTTGACAACCTCCCGAGGAAGACCGGCCATCGCGCCGACGTGAATGCCGAAACTCTTCTCGGCAACGCCTGCGGCGATGCGACGGAGAAAGACGACGCGTCCGCCCTCCTCCTTCACCTTCACCGTGTAGTTCTTCACACCCGCGAAGCTGTCCGCCAGATCCGTAAGTTCGTGATAATGGGTGGCAAACAATGTCTTCGCCTTGGTGCGACCGTGAAGATACTCGGCGACGGACCACGCGATCGAGATACCATCAAACGTAGAAGTGCCGCGCCCGATCTCATCCAGCACGATCAGCGACTTTGACGTCGCGTTATTAAGGATGTTCGCGGTCTCCTGCATCTCAACAAGAAAGGTGGACCTACCGCGCGCGAGATCGTCACCGGCGCCGATTCTGGTGAAGACGCGGTCCAAGACGCCCATGCGCATCTTCGCCGCAGGCACGAACGAACCCATCTGCGCCATCACTGCGATCGTCGCGACCTGACGAATGTAGGTGGACTTGCCGGCCATGTTCGGTCCGGTGATCAGCATGATCTGATCGGTGGTCGTGTTGAGCAACGCAGAATTCGGCACGAACGGTTCGGCGTCGGGGAGTTGCTCAATGATCGGATGGCGTCCGTCCACGATTTCAAGCCAATCGGAGTCATCAATCGCCGGACGCACGTATCCCGCCGCAAGCGCGCGGTCCGCAAGCGCCAGCGTCGCATCGAGGACGCCGATCGCGGATGCAGCCTCCTGAATCTCGACCGTCTTCGCGGAGATGGATGCGAGAATCTCCTTGTAAAGCCGCTGTTCGATCGCAATCGCCTTATCCCTCGCACCAAGAGTCTTCTGTTCGTACTCCTTGAGCTCTGGCGTGACATAACGTTCACCAGTCGTAAGCGTCTGACGGCGGATGTAGTCCGCTGGCGCCTGCGCGACGAACGACTTCGGGATCTCGATCATGAAGCCGAAGGCGGGGACATGCTTCACCTTGAGCTTGGCGATGCCCGTCCGCTGCTGTTCGCGGGCCTGGAATTCGGCAAGCCACTGATGCCCTTCGGCCGCCATGCGATTGAGCTCATCCAATTCAGCGTTATAACCAGACGCGATGAACCCGCCGTCCGTCAGCATCACTGGCGGATCGTCACAAATCGACCTGTCGATAAGATCGACGAGATCGGGCTGGGGGATCAATGAACAGTGTTCGGCGAGCAGTTGCGGAAGATTGGACTGCAATTCTGGGATCGGACGTAGCGAGGCGGCGAGCCCACGCAGATCGCGGGGATTCGCTCGGCCGGAATCAACCTTCTGGATAAGTCGCTCAAGGTCACGCACTCCGGAAAGTAGGTTTCTCAGCGTTGAGAGTTTCGCACGGTCGTTGACGAAGGCCTCGACCGAATCGAGGCGAGTGTTGACATCGGCGCTGCGGGCGAGCGGACGCGAGATCCAGTTGCGCATCGTGCGTGCACCCATAGGCGTTTTGGTGACATCCAGGACACCAAGCAGCGAGGCATCCTTCGCGACCTCGCCACCAGGCAGCAGCTGAAGATGGCGGAGCGTGCCGTTATCAAGCACGAGCTCGTCGTCGCCCTTCACCAGCACCACCTTACGAACATGCTCAAGTGAATGATGCAACGTCGTTCCTACGTAATAAAGCAATGCACCTGCGGCAGAGATAAGCTCGGTCTTGCTGGTAAGTCCGAAGCCGTCGAGCGATATGACCTTGAAATGTCGAGTAAGGCAATCCAGTGCCGCGTCAACGGAAAAGGTCCAGCGGTTGCCGTCATCAGGCGAAAGGATCTCCGCGGGACTGTAGCGCTCGAGCGCCTCGTCGAGCTTTTCCTGCGAGGCAAACTCCTCAACGCGGAATTCGCCAGTAGCGAGGTCAAGCATCGCAAGTCCGAGTCCGGAAACTGCGGCGATGTAGTTGTTTACGGTTTCATCGAGGAGTCCGTCCTCGGTGACAGTTCCTGGCGTGACAATCCGCGTCACTTCGCGGCGGACGAGGCCCTTCGCAGTCTTCGGATCCTCAACCTGGTCGCAGAGCGCGGCGGTCTTGCCGGCGCGGATCAGTTTAGCGAGATAGCTGTTGAGTGCATGATAGGGAACTCCGCACATCGGCTGGTCACCTCGATGCGTGAGCGTAGCTCCAAGAATTGGCGAGGCGATAACCGCGTCCTCACCGAACATCTCATAGAAGTCTCCGAGGCGGAACATGACGATCGCGCCCTGCGGCACCTCGCGCTTGATCGCGAGGTACTGCCTCATCATTGGTGTAAGTTCCTGGGACATGATTTCAGTTGTTCTTAGCCCAGATCGCCTGTCGTGCGACACCGAGCATCAGCGCGGCATCATCCTTGGTGAAGACCCCGCGGGAGAACACGCGATGGAAGCCCTGCATGAAGTGATCCGCCTGTTCGGGTTTCATGAAGCCGATCTCTTGGAGCATGTTGGACCAATTCTTCATCAGTTGCATCTTCTGCGCCTGCGGCGCGGGCGGCGCCTTCTCATGCGGCGGCACGTACTTGCCGGTCGCGGTGAAGAACTCGTAGGCGGTGATGAGAACAGCCTGGGAGAGGTTGATCGAAGTGTATCCCTCGTCCACGGGAATACGGATAAGATGAGTGCACTGCGCGATCTCCTCGTTCAGAAGCCCCTTGTCCTCGCGTCCGAACACGAGCGCGACGGGACCGGTCTCGGCGATCGCGAGGATATCCGCAGCACAATCGCGAGGCGCCTTCACGTGCTGCCGGTAAAGGCCCTCGCGGGCGGTGGTGCCGACCACCGCGACACAGTCCGCCACCGCCTCCTCAAAAGTCGCGAACTCCTCGCGGTTGTGCATGATGTCCGTCGCGTGCACCGCAAGCCGCTCGCCTTCGTCCCAGCTATTCTGGAGATTCGGCGCGGCGAGACGTAGATGGTGGATGCCCATGTTGGCCATGGCGCGGCAGGAGGAGCCGACGTTACCAGTATAAAGCGTCCCGACCAGGACGACACGAATATTCTCGAGCGGATTCATCGACGCTGCTCCACTGAAGGTTTCTCGGGACCTCTGCAGACAACACCAAAAAATACGGGCTTGTAGAGTTTCCCTTCGACCAGCTCGTAAACCGTGCAGGAGCTGCCATTAGCGTGATAAGTCCATTTCTCGTCATTGCTTCGGTAAAGCGCACCAGACAACAGTTCGTTAAAGCACTGATAAGCCTGGAAGCTAGTACCGTCCGGCATCACCACTCTAACACTGAACCGAGATTTGAACTCAAGCTCCTTACCATTTGGAGTCGTAAAAGTAGAGATATGATCTTTGTCAATCTTGCCGTAATCAACTGCTATCACTGCGCCGTCTTCATCGACAAACATATTGCTTTGCGAAAGATAGAAACTCTCGCATCCGACGAAAAACGCCAACGAAAACAATACGGCCAGCAAATGCGGAATTCCAATCTTCACAATCTGCGTCCTCCGTGTAATTCGCTTTACCATCTGCTTCACAATGCCGCGAGCTTCTTCGCGACGATGCCGCCGACGAGCTTCGGATCGGCCTTGCCCTTGGAAAGCTTCATGACCTGTCCGACGAAGAACCCGGCCGCAGCCTTCTTGCCGGCCTTGAAGTCCGCGACCGGACCCGGGTTCGCCGCGATCGCCTGATCGACAAACGCCTCAAGCGCACCCGTGTCGCTGACGGCTCCGAGGCCGCGTTCCTTGACGATCTTCTCCGGGTCTCCGCCCTTCTCGAAGATCTCGGGGAGAAGTTCCTTGAGCGTCGGACCGTTGATCGTGCCCGCGGCCGAGAGCTTCACGAGCGAGGCGAGTTCGGCCGGCTTCATCGCGCATTCGCCGATCGCCTTGCCGCTCGCGTTCATCAGCGCCATCACGTCGCCCATGAACAGATTGCAGATGAGCTTCGCGATCTTTTTGTCCACCCCCTTGGCCGCCGCCTCGAAGAAGTCCGCGTTCGCCTTGTGCTGCGAAAGGACCTCGGCGTCGTATTCAGCGATGCCGTATTCATTGATCATGCGGGCGCGGCGCTTCTCGGGCTGCTCAGGGAGAAGCTTGCGCCACTCCTCGAGCGTCGCGTCATCCAACTCGACGGGCACGAGGTCGGGTTCCGGGAAATAGCGGTAGTCGTGCGCGTTCTCCTTGGAGCGCATGGACGCGGTCTCCATCGCCTCGGGATCCCAGCGACGGGTCTCCTGAATAATCGGAATCGAATGCGCCATACATTCACGCTGACGCTTCGCCTCATACTCGAGCGCGGCGTGGATGCCGGAAAACGAGTTCATGTTCTTGATCTCGACCTTGGTGCCGAGTTTCCTGAAATCAATCTTCCCGTCCTCGGTCATCGGAAGCCCCGGCTTGTCGCCCTTGGGACGAATCGAGATGTTGACGTCAGAACGCATATTGCCCTCTTCAAGATTGCAGTCAGAAACCCCGGCATAGACTAGCATCTCCTTGAGCGCCGTGAGATATGCAATCGCTTCATCCGCGCTTGCAAGATCGGGTTCGCCGACGATCTCCATGAGGGGGGTGCCGCCGCGGTTGAAGTCGACGCCGGACGTCGTCGCGTAATGGTTGATCTTCGCAGCGTCCTCTTCAAGGTGGATGTGGTTGATGCGGATGAACTTGGGACCGTTCGGGGTCTGGATCGTGACGCCGCCGCCGATGCACAATGGCTGTCCATTCTCCGAGATCTGGTAGTCCTTCGCCATGTCCGGATAGAAGTAGTTCTTGCGGTCGAAGGTCGCGTGCTTATTGATCGTACAGCCGAGCATCATGCCGCTCATGACGGTGAGTTTCACGGCCTCCTTGTTCATGACGGGGAGAGCACCTGGGTAACCGAGGCAGACGGGACACACATTGGTGTTCGGCTCGCAGCCGGTCTTCAGCAGGCACGAGCAGAACATCTTCGTCCTCGTCTTCAGCTGGACATGCGTTTCGAGTCCGATGGTGTTTTCGAATTCCATAGTCATTCCTTCACGTAGTCGAATTTGATCGGTTTCGCGGACTTGAGCGTCGGCCGTCCGTCCTTCGGATCGTAAATCAGCGAAATCACATTACCGTCGGGCAGCGTCAGGTTCTCGATGCCGTGGCGTTCCTTAAGCCGGACCGTCCAGACGACGTGATCCTTCGCGATCTCGACAAGAAGGCAGAGGAGGAACGAGGAATGAAGAATGAGGAATGATGGAATTTTAAATCTCATTGAATTAAAATCTCCACATCTCTTACTTCTTCACTCCTGCCGCTTACTTCGTGAAGCGTATTGTCGCGGCACGGCCGTGTCCGTCGAGCCCTTCGACGGCGGAAAACGCCTCGATGGTGGGCTTCGTCTCCAGGAGGTCGGCCCGGGTGAACGCGACGAAGCTGTGACGGCGGCGGAAGTCGTCGGGGGTGAGTCCGTTGAACATGTTTGCGGCGCCGCCGGTCGGCAACACGTGGCTCGGACCCGCGACGAAGTCACCGGCGGATTCGGGCGTCCAGGGTCCGGCGAAGACGGCGCCAGCGCTGCGGACGCCCTTCATGACCTTCAAGGCGTCCTTGGTCATGATCTCGAAGTGTTCGGGAGCGAAACGGTTCACAACCTCGAGACCTTCGACGACGTCTTTGGCAACCACGATCAGAATTCCATCACGGTCGATGACACGCTCGACGAGTGCGCGACGCGAGAGGGTCTTGGTCTGGGAGAGGACCTCCTCACGGATCTCCTTCGCCTGCGCTTCGGAAGTGCAGACGAGGAGCGACTTCTCCCAACCCGAACCATGTTCGGCCTGCGAGAGGAGGTCGGCGGCGATCCAGCGTCTGTCAACGGAGCCGTCGGTGAGGACGGCGATTTCGGAAGGTCCCGCGACCTGGTCGATCGCAACATAGCCGTAGACCTGACGCTTGGCGGCGGTCACGAAAGCGTTGCCGGGCCCGGCGATCTTCTGCACCTTCCTGCATGTTCTGGTTCCGAAGGCCATCATGCCAACCGCCTGGATCCCGCCGACACGGTAGATCTCGGTCGCGCCGGCGAGCGCGAGGGCATAGAGCAGCACGGGGTTCACCTTGCCGTCCCTGCCCGCGGGGGTGCAGGCGACGATCTCCTTCACGCCGGCCGCCTTCGCGAGGGTGACGGTCATCACGGAAGTCGAGGCGAGTGGCGCGGTGCCGCCAGGGATGTAGACGCCGACGCGGTCCATCGGCGAATAGAACTCGCCGGCGGATCCGCCGCGCGGGGTCTTCATCTTCCACTCCTTGCGGAGCGAGGCGAGCGAAAACTTCATCACGCGGCGGTGCGCGTCCTTCACCGCCTTGACGAGCTTCGGGTCAATGGACTTCTCGAGCTTAGCCGCGTCGACCTTCAGCTTCAGCGCGGAAGCGCTCTTGGCGCAGAATCCCTCGAACTTGGCGACGGCGGCCAGCACAGCCTTATCGCCGTTCGCTCGGATATCCGCGAGCACCACGGCGGCGGCCTTCTCGGCCTCTTCTGGAAACGCGGGACGCGCGTTAAACTTCTCGATGCGCTTGTCCCCCGTCTTCACAATCCTGATCATCGTTTAACTCCACTCTCGACCTGAAACCTCGACCCCGGGCGTCACTTGCGCCCGTTCATCAGCATGCACTTGACCTTCGCCGTCGCGGCGAGCTCGTCGCCGACGTATCCGGAGACCTCGTAGATCCCGAGAGGAAGGCGTTCACGAACGATCTTGGCGACCGTGGTAAGCTTGTCTCCAGGTCGCACCGGACGCCTGAAGCGCGCTTCCTCAACGGTCGCGAAAGCGAACGCCGCCTGCTTGCCCAGCACTCCACGGGCAACGACCGCTGCACCAGCCACCTGGCTCATTGCTTCAATTAGCACAACCCCAGGAACCACGGGGAAATCAGGGAAGTGCCCTTTGAAGAAATCGTTCTTCTCCGCAGTAAAAGTATATTCGCCAAGCGCGCCGGTTTCATCAGCGCTGATGAGCGTGTCAACAAAAAGAAAAGGACTACGATGCGGAAGAAGATCAACTCCTGCACGGTTAAACACGTTTTTGAACTGTGGAATCTCCATATACTACTCCATTAATCCCTCGCCGACTGATTACGTACACTCTTCTCATTGCGCAACGTAGGCGCCTTTGTGCTCGATCGGCTTCCACCGGCGAGTCGGAAACACGAGCGTATACAAAACCGATGCACTAAGCACCAGAGAGAACAACGGGAACGTAACAACTGCGAACCAGGAAGGCGAACGTTTTTTCTGAGACAGCGCGATTGCACCAAACCCAGTAACCCATCCCATAAGTAAGATGAACATCAGCACCCCGAGGAAAAATGTCGACGCCTGACAAAAAGGCACGCCGGCAAAAAGCTTCCAGAAGAAGGCGACAACATTGAACAGATGAATGAATGCCACCGAAATACCGGTAATTATCGCAAAAAAGCTGTCGAAAAGCCGAGGCGAAGGATGGATAACCATACCCTTAAGCCAGACTCCGACATAATGGAACACAACCTGCCAACCGCCAGTCGCCCAACGGCGGAGCTGACGCCACATTGAATAAACGGTCTCCGGTTGCTCATCAGCATAATCGGCGTCGGGAAGGTACGCAACGCGCCCGCCCCGAAGATTATGCTGGACCGTAAACTCCACATCTTCAACCATCGTAAGCGTCTTCCACCCTTCCGGCGGAAGCGCGGAGATCAGAAATGCAAAACCTGTTCCGGTAAGCTTGCCGGAAAGGCGGAGATTGGTGCGGACCCGATTGGACAACTCGTTCATCATGTCCCAGTAGACGGTATACCAACCGGTAATCGTATTCGTCTTGGCATTAGAGCAATGACGACGGCCAGTGACCACGGTCTCACCATCAAGCAACGCGGAATTAACGGTGTCCAGCCAATTGTCGGACATAACGTTGTCGGCATCGAAAACCGCAATGGCGTCATAATTCCCATCGGCAACAATTTTCTCTATACCCCAGGCTAAGACGTCGCCCTTGCCATGGCTTGGAGTAGTCTTCTCCCAAACAATCGCACCGGCCTCACGGGCTATTTCCGCGGTACGATCGGTACAATTGTCGGCGAGAACGATGACATCACGCAACCCAACCGGATACTTCGACATCATCACGCCCTTGACCGGCAGCTTGATGACCCTCTCTTCGTTACGAGCGCAAACAAGTACCGCGAACCGGATGCGTGGCCCTTTATACGGGTGTTTCCTGCCGGAAACCAGCAATCCAATCAACACCACGAATGTCGACCAGAAGAAGACAATCGTGAGCGCAAGGCAGATGATGTCGAATGCGAAGCTCAAGTTCAGGCCTTCTTGAAGACCAGAATACCGTTGTGTCCGCCAAATCCTAGCGAGGACGAGACCGCAACGCGGATATCGCGCGCGACACCAACATTCGGGGTGTAATTGAGATCCAACGGCACCTCTCCTTTTTCCACATCAACATCAAGATCGGGTTCGTCGTAGTTGATCGTCGGCGGGACGAAGGAATCTTTGATGGCGAGTGCGGTAATGGCCGCCTCAAGAGCGCCGGTGGCGCCGAGCAGATGCCCGTGCATCGACTTCGTCGAGGAGATGTTGATCCTCTTCGCGCCCTCTTCGCCGAACACGGTCTTGAAGGCCTTCGTCTCCATCTGGTCGTTGAGATGCGTGGAGGTGCCGTGGGCATTGATGTAATCGACGGTGGACTTGTCGGACACACCGGCGTCCTTAAGCGCGATCTCGATCGCCTTGATAGCGCCGACGCCGCTCGGATCGGGAGCCGTGATATGATAAGCATCACTCGTCGCGCCATAGCCAGCGAGCTCGGCGTAGATGTTCGCGCCGCGGGCCTTGGCGTGGGCTTCGCTTTCGAGCACGAGAACTGCAGCGCCTTCGCCCATCACGAATCCGTCACGCCCCTTGGTGAACGGACGACACGCCGTCTCCGGCGTATCATTGTAGCGCGTGGAGAGCGCCTTCATCTTCATGAATCCGCCGACGGCGAACTCGAGAATCGCCGCCTCGGTACCGCCGGCGACCACAACATCGGCGCGACCGGCGCGAATCATATCAAGCGCAAAACCTAGAGCATCAGTAGAAGACGCGCAAGCAGTGGTAATGACCTGCGAAGGACCCTTGGCACCGATGGCGATCGACACATTGCCCGCCGCCTCGTTAGCAATGAGCTCGGGAATGGCAAGCGGCGAAAGACGATCGGGCCCGCGGTCGAAAAGGATCTTGTAGTTTTCACCGGTAACATCCAGACCACCGATACCATTACCGATCAAGACGCCGACACGGTCCATGTCCGGGTTGCAGGCTGCGCCTTCAGTTCCAGACTGAACATTCAGCTTGAACCCAGCGTCTTGCCACGCTTCGACAGCAGCGGCGACAGCATACTGGGAGAAAAGCGCCATGTGACGAGCTTCGCGACGATCGATCAGGCCTGAATCAATCGCATATTCCTTGAATCCCTTGACCTCTCCCGCTACCTGCGAAGTGCAGCGGGAAGGATCGAAACGAGTGATCCTCGTGATTCCAGGCTTACCTGCCTTGATGTTTGCCCAAGCAGCATCCTTGCCGTTACCACTCGCACAAATCATGCCGATGCCGGTAATCATCACTTTGTTCATATTACTGTTCCTTCAGGTTTTAGAGCTTGGGCCAAACGGTGTATATTCCGCCATAAGTGAGGCCAGAACCGAATCCAACCAACACGATCTTCATACCTTCACGCAGACGATGCGTACGCACGGCCTGGTCGAGAGAAATCGGGATTGACGCGGCGGAGGTATTAGCAGTCGTCTTAAGGTTAAGCCAGAAATTCTCGAGCGGAAGCTTCATGCGCCTGGCAACCGCCTCGATAATACGGCCGTTCGCCTGATGAGCGAAAACACGATCGAGTGCGGATGGCTCATGACCGAAATGCGCACAGAGATCTTCGGTAAGCTTTGACATCGTGCGCACCGCGAAAGCGAACACCTCGTGACCAGCGAGCTTTAACTTGGGAACGATCGGCTGCGGCGCTACAGGAATGCCGGTATTAGGATCGAGCGGCAATGCATCTCTCGTGCCCCCGTTCCGCTCGATGAAATGCTGACCTGAACCATCTGCACCAAGAATGGAGAACGCCACGGGAGCTGACGAATCTCCGTCGGAACCGATCACTAACGCACCGGCACCATCGCCAAAGAGGATACAGACCGAACGATCGGTCCAATCCATCACACGCGAAAGGCACTCCGCACCGATCACGACGACCTTCTGGTCAGGATGCAACATGACATATCCGCGCGCCTGCTCGAGCGCATAGACGAAACCGGCACAAGCAGCCTGCAGATCATAGGCTCCAGCATGAGGACAGCCTAACGCATCCTGAACAATGGCCGCCGTCGAAGGATAGGTGGCGTAATCAGGTGTCGAGGTGGCGACGATGATAAGACCAACCTCATCGGGCTTTACGCCTGCAGCTGCCAACGCGACGCTGGCAGCTTTAACGGACATGGTCGAAGTGCACTCGCCCTCCTCCGCTATATGCCGAGAGTGTATACCCGTATGCTGATATATCCACTCATCCGAGGTATCCAACGATTTCGCAAGGTCATCGTTCGTAATAACCCTACGAGGCAGGTAACTACCAGTCCCTAAAACTTTTATTCCCATACTGACGGATATTATAGCAAAAAAAGGACCGCAGCGAAAGTGCCACGGCCCTTTTTAGTAGGTCTTTTCAACCGATTACTTCGCGATAACGCGAGCCATCTCAACAACCTTGTTCGAGTAGCCCCACTCGTTATCGTACCACGCGCAGACCTTGACGAAAGTCGGGTCGAGCTGGATGCCGGCCTTGACGTCGAACACGGAGGTCTTGCTCTCGTTACGGAAGTCGGTCGAAACGACCGCTTCGTCGGTGTAACCGAGAACGCCCTGGAGACCGCCCTCGGCGATCGGGGTCTCGGAGGCCTTCTTCATGGCCGCGCAGATCTCCTCGTAGGAAGCCGGCTTCTCGAGCTCGGCCGTGAGGTCGACGAACGAGACGTCGGAGGTCGGAACGCGGACAGACATGCCGGTGAGCTTGCCGTTGAGAGCCGGGAGAACCTTGCCGACGGCCTTAGCCGCGCCCGTCGAGGACGGGATCATGTTCTCGAGGATGCCACGGCCGCCGCGCCAATCCTTCTTGGACGGACCGTCAACAGTCTTCTGCGTCGCAGTAGCGGCGTGAATCGTGGTCATGAGACCGCGCTTGATGCCGAAGGTATCGTTGAGAACCTTCGAGATCGGAGCGAGGCAGTTCGTGGTGCAGGAGGCATTGGAGATGATGTCCTGACCGGCGTAGGTCGTGTGGTTGACGCCGTAGACGAACATCGGGGTAGCGTCCTTGGAAGGAGCAGACATGATGACCTTCTTGGCGCCGGCCTGGATGTGCATGCGGGCCTTCTCGTCCGTGAGGAAGAGACCAGTGGACTCGACGACGATGTCGGCTCCGACTTCGTTCCACTTGAGCTGGGTCGGATCCTTCTCGGCGGTGAGGCGGATCTTCTTGCCGTCGACGATCATGGTCGTACCCTCGACCTTGATGTCGTGCTTGAAGGTGCCGTGAACCGAGTCATACTTGAGCATGTACGCGAGGTAATCGGGATCGAGGAGGTCGTTGATGCCGACGATCTCGACGTCGTTGAAGTTCTCAACCGCCGCGCGGAAAACCATGCGACCGATACGGCCAAAGCCGTTGATACCCATCTTGATAGCCATTTTATTTGTTCCTTTCTTGGAGTTTCTGTTTTAGAGAATTTTGATCATTAAGCCTTAGTGACCTTGCCGTTCTTCAGACAACGGGCGCAAACGCAGACGCGCTTGACATTACCCTTGCCGTCCGTAACGCGGACGGACTGGAGATTCGGCAGGAAACGACGCTTGGTGATACCGGTCGTGTGAAGACCGATACCGCCCTTGTACTTGGGAGAACCCTTACGGACGACGACGTTGCCGACCGAGGGGCCCTTACCGCAGATAGAGCAAACTCTGGACATGATGTATGTTCCTTTCGTTCGAGATTAGTTATTGCCAGGCTGCCACTCGACATTCGCGAAGGCGTTGTCGAACGCGGCGGAGAGGCCGCCAAAGCCGGACGCATCACCAGCGCTCTTGGACTGAGGCGCAGGCTTCTCGCCAGCGGCCTCGGCCTCGAGAGCCTTGACCTCATCTTCTGTCATGCTCATAGCACGAATAGAAAGGCCAATACGACGCTCGCCGCGATCAACCTTAACCACGCGGGCCTCAACTTCCTGTCCGACATCGAGAGCGTCCTTGACCTTCTCAATACGCTGCTCGGAGATCTGGGAGATGTGAATGAGACCATCAACACCACCATCAAGCTCGACAAACGCGCCGAACGAGGCGATCTTGGAGATCTTGCCCTTGACGACCATGCCAACCGGATACTTGGACGCGATCTCATCCCAAGGATCCTGCTGCGCCTGCTTAAGGCCGAGCGAAATACGCTGTTCCTTCGGATTGACATCGAGAACGACCGCCTCAACCTCTTCACCCTTCTGAAGGATTTCCGAAGGATGATTGATCTTGCGCGTCCAGCTGAGGTCGCTGACGTGAATCATACCATCGATACCCTCCTCGAGCTCGACGAACGCACCGTAAGCCGTGAAGTTGCGGACCTTGCCCTTGATCTTCGAACCGACCGGGAAACGCTCCTGAACCGTATCCCAGGGATTCGCCTGGGTCTGACGGATACCGAGGGCGATCTTCTGGTTATCCATATCGATCGAAAGGACGACGACCTGAACCTCATCACCGACCGCAAGCATATCGGACGCACGCGCGACGCGCTTGGTCCAGCTGAACTCGGAGATGTGCACAAGACCTTCGATACCAGGGGCAATTTCGACGAATGCGCCATACGGAGCGAGATTGACGACCTTGCCGCTGACGCGGGCACCAACGGGGAACTGATCCTGAATCGCATCCCACGGATTCGCCTGAGTCTGCTTGAGACCAAGCGAAATGCGCTCGCGATCACGATCAACGTCGAGCACCATGACGTCGATCTCATCTCCGACCTTCATGATCTCGCTCGGATGTTTCAGGCGACCCCAGCTCATATCGGTGATATGGAGGAGACCGTCGCAACCATCGAGATCGACGAATGCGCCGAAATCGGTGATGTTCTTCACACGCCCCTTGCGAATCTCGCCCTTCTGGAGCGAAGCCATAAGCTCCGCCTTCTTTTCGGCGAGAGTACCCTCAATGAGCTCACGACGCGAGACGATAAGGTTCTTACGCTCGTTAGAAATCTTGATGACCTTGAACTCCATCGTCTGACCAACGTAAGGCTCAAGATCCTTGACAGGCGTGACTTCGACCTGACTACCGGGCAGGAACGCCTCCACATCGTCGATCTGAACAAGAAGACCACCACGGGTCGCCTTGACGATAGTGCCGGTAACAACACAGCCCTCGACATAACGCTCGAGGATCTTCTCCCAACGGATCTTGTCGTCGGCCGCCCTCTTGGAAAGGACGATACCGCCGGTCTTGTCGTTCTCAAGATCCTTCAGCATAACCGTGACCTTGTCGCCTTCCTTAATCTCGGCACCTTCGCCGAACTCGGAAGCGTCGACCGAACCGGTGGACTTGTAACCAATGTCGATGAAGACTTCTCCGTTCTTGACAGACGTAACGGTGCCCTCGACGAGGCTGCCGTTCTTGAACTTCGCATCCTGCGACTGCGCGAGAATCTCGGCCATGGCGGCGGACTTCGCAGACGCGGGCGTGGGCTTTCTAATAGCCATTGTTAATGTATTTTAATTAGGTTAATTACGATCGCGGATTTCAGCCGCGTCCAGCCCGTCTTTGAGCCTGGAAGTTCGTATAATATCAAAAATCAGCCGCGGAAGTCAAGGAGGTGACCAATTAAATATCGTACTCCCCGATAATAGAACCCAAAATCGAAAAGATTCTGTCTGAAAAGCTCCCAAATAGCTCCAGGCTGCAGAAACCCACGATAAACCTCGCGAATTGCGCATTTAATATCACTTTCCGTAACCAGCGGAGTTTTCGTGACTGCCCTACGCTGATCATACTCGTCCCAATCGAGAGTCGTAAGGCCATCATTCTCCTGAAGTTCTTTGAAGAGCGGAGTGCCTGGATATGGCACAGTAAGCGTGCACTGCAATGTTGAAGCCCAGCCCTTGGACAACAGCTTCCGTGCGAGTGCGACGGTATTCGCGATCTCCTTCTTGCCTTCCCAGGCATGCCCGAACATGAAGGTGAGATGCACGGCGAGACCGGCCTTATGCGCCCATTCGCAACCCTGCACGACGTCCTCCACCTTGAGGCACTTGCAGAAGCGATCAAGGGTCTCCTGATTCGCCGATTCCACTCCGAAAAGAACCAGGCGAAAACCAGCCTTACGCATCAGCCGATAGTCATCAAACGTAAGTCTGCCGAAGCGCATATTACAGTCGATACTGAGCTTCCGATTGAGCCCGCGACGAATCATCTCGTTACAGAACTCAGTAAGCCAGCCGCCGACCGGGAACGACCCTGAATCATCCATCAGCTCACGGATCCCATATCTCGTGACAAGCATCTCAATCTCGTCCACGACATCCTTCACCTCACGAACCCGATAGCGCGGATAGAGCGTCGTCCAGCTGCAAAACGTGCATTTCGCATGCCAACAATCGCGACCAGCCATGATGTAAGTGCCAGGCGTGCGTCTGAAATTGCCGTTCTTCTTCGCGTAAAGCTCCCAATGGACGAGCTCGCGGTCAATCCACGGCAGATCCTTTATCGAATCGCGAAGCGCAAACGGCTGCACCCCCCTAGGGCATCCGGCCGCGATATAGTCCATAAGCCCGTAATCCCAGTCTCCGCCGGGTATTACCGCCCAAGTCCTGGAATTCGCAAGCGTCTCCTTTGGAAGCGCCGTCACATGGTCACCGACCATGACGAATCTTGGGCACCACTCTCCCCCCCGACCTTCGACCTCGACCTGCGCGAAGCGCTCCATCCAGGCCCAATGGCGTTTCACAACCGGAGTCTTTGTCTCAAGAACAACCAGTTCTGGCCTAAACGAGACTAGCCGGTCATTGAAATCAGACTCCGAAAGCTCAGCTGCGATACCGTCGAGAAACAGGACCTCGTGACCTGCGTTCTTCAGCATCGTCGCCGCCGTAGCCGGAACTACGGGAAAGATGTATGTTGGACGCGAGAACCACTGAAACTGCCGATTCTGAGTGAGGAGGGCAACGCCCTTCTCGCACCGGAACGGAGGATAACAGATTGCGATTCTCACGGTAACTCAGATCACCACTTGTAACCGAGGCCGGCAATATACCTAATATCAGACCGTTTCAACTCATGAGCAGGGCGAGAATTGTAATCCCACTCGATCTTGCAAAGAAGATCGAAGTTCATGATGATCTTCGTGGTGAAACCAACGTCCGCCTTGATGAGGTACTTATCCCAATCATCGCTCTGAGGCAGGAACTCGAGGTTATGAAACGCTTCGACAGTCGGCGCCAATGCAGGAAGCCAAGAGAGGTGGTGAGCATATCGAAGCGCGCAAAATCCTTCTTCCGGAGTATCCGCTTTCCCCTTATAGACCTCCTTGATCCAGTTAGCACCCAGTTCCTGATTGAAGCTCCACTTACCGGTACCAGCGAGATCCTCACCGTCCAACCACTGATAGCCAAGGCCGAGGCCAAGGCGAATACGCGCTTCCAAATCCTGCATCATGTCACGCTCGTACCGGGCATTCTCGTAGGTATACCACTTACCGCTCCAGAAGTGATCGTGCTTGACCTCCACCTCCCAACGATCGGTGTCTTTCCGCAGGTCTTCATAAGCTGGCGCGCTTTCGCCGTAATAGTATCCGAAATCCGCATTGAACCGATCCTTCTCCCAGCGACGATTGAGATTCGCGATGAGGCTCCAAGAATTGTGATAGGAGTTACCCCGGGCAGCAAGGAACGAAGCGTTGACAGATCCATGCCACACCTCCGGATCCTTGGGGATCAACTTAAGCTCCGCAATCTGCACCGAAGTCTGTTTCGAATCCACGATCGACTTCACCTTGCCGGGATCGATATCCATATCGCCGAAGTCGTCTGACGCGAACTTGATCACTCCCTCCTTGATGCCTTTCACCGTACCAGTGAGCACAGAGCCGGAATTCATCGTTATCCTGTCCGCGAGCAAAACACTGGCGCCAAATGCTACAATCGCGAACACTGTCAGTCTGTTCATTCTCTGATTATCCCTTTCGTTGACTTATTGCATGAAATTAGAAAAGCTGAACCCCTTTGCCGCAGGCTGAGTACGAAGCGGATCTTTCGCCTGCTCCTCCAGAAGCCGCAGATCGAGGGACTCCTGACCTTCCATGTTCTTTTCAGGCCGGTCGCCAGGCTCCTGCTTCTGCCCGTTGACATACTGCCTCCCAAGTACCGCGTTCTTCGGCAATCCAGCATCTGGCTTCATGCGATTGGGATCAACAAGCCCAACCGTCACAAAGACAATGATCTCCCTCTGCACCTTCACCCGCTCAATGCCTCCGAAGATCCTAGGACCGAGCCACGGAATAGACCGGAGCAACGGAATGCCGTTGTCGACTTGCCGCTCCTCGGTCTTGGAAAGTCCGCCGATCACCGCCGTCTCCCCGCTCTTCATGTTGAACTCGGTGATCAGACGTTTCATATCAATGACTGGGTACTTCGCGGAATAGGCGGTCGACGCGGACTTGTCGCCGGTAACGTCTCCAGCCGAAATGAAATCGCTACAGGTACTGATCGTCGGAACGATCTGCACGTTGATGAGGCCATTCGTGCCGATCCGCGGCGTAACGTCAAGCGAAATGCCCCAGCTGAAGAACGCCTCCTTCGCGAACATGAACTTGTCCTCTCCCGGTATCGCCGCCATCTTCATGTCAAGGTCAATTGAATCAGAATTGCCGTTAAGCGTACGTTTCGTAGCAATCTGCACATTCGGATACTTCGTCGTCATGTCAACCGTCGCCTTCTTACCTGACGACACAATGATCTTCGGATTGGAAAAGGTCTTGGAATCCTGGGTTTCTTCAAGCGCCTTCAACACGAGATACATATCGGAGAAGTCAAGGGTACCCTTGAAATAGGTGATCGAGCCGTTCTTCCGGTTGTTACCACCAAGGACGGTGAACTGCTCGCGAGGGAACTCCCCCGACTCCGAACGCTTCATATACTGCCCAACACCAGACCCGAGACTGTACTGCTGGGTCCCGCCCCCCAACCCCACCGTGCCGGTCATACCATTTAGCATCGACCAATCAATTCCAACCTTATGGGATGCGTTATTGCCGAGCTCGACGAATCGCGCCTCGATATAGACCTGTCGCGCCTCTACGTCGAGCTCGAGAAGCGTCTTCTCGCACGCTTCCAAGATCTGACCTGGCGCCGTGAGCATCAGCGTATTTGACTCCTCGAAGGCGACCGCCATCTTCTGAACCTTCCACTGCTGACCGAAATCACCACCCCACACCTCGTTGAACTTATCCGCAACCTCTATCGCATTCACGTGATTGAGCTTATACGTCCTGGTGGAAATCCGCCAGCCCTCAGGGCGCCCCACGACGGTTCGCACAAGCCCGACCCGATTGGTGTCAACAACTTTTGCGCTGACGACCGCGGTATTGGTTACGGCGACGTCGGAATCGGTCTCCGCAGCGAAGACACTAACTGATGCTGCCAGCACGATAATCGTAAGCACGCGTTTCATGGTCACCCCTTGAAGATGAATAACTTGCGAACGAAAAAGTTAACGAAGAAAGAGATCACAATCTCGGCCACAACCGCAATCGACGTCATCAGCCCGCAGAAACGGATGAGCCCAGAACTCACCCCGAGAGCAATGAGCGTCGCCACGGTAGACGCCCCGAAGAACATCCCAAGCTCCACATACCACTGGAAACGTCCCGGCTTGAACACACACCACCTGCTCACCAGCCAGCAGACAAGATTGGAGATAACGAAGCCGACCGAAGTCGCGACCGCGAAACGGACGGCACGGATGCCATCTGACACCTCTACTGGCGAAAGCCCCAGCTTCCGCACCGCAATATCGTCCGGACCAAGACAAAGAAGACAGGTCGACGCCAACAGATAGAACACTCCCGCTTGGATGTAGGTGGTAATGACACCATTAGCACCGTACTTGACGAACTGCGCGAACCATGCAAACCGCTCGCACAAGACCACAACCAACAGCAGGCCCACACACGCGACGAACGGAAACACCGCGACCGACACCGAAACCAGCCGTGAATCCAGTTCAAACATTCAGCGCCGCCTCATCTTTCTTCACGTCCATGAGCCCGAGCCTGCCAACATCTACAGACTCGATGCCAAGCGGTTTCGCCGTCTGCCAGCCTCCACGCGTAAAATCCGGCACGTCAACGGAATTGCCGCGATCGCGGCAAGAACGATCGGAAAGCTCGCAAAGCGAACAACTCGCAGCAAGATCGTACACGTCCTGATCGAGAGGAAGCCCGTTCTGCAGACAGTAAGACAACCGGAGATCCATCAAGAAGTCCATTCCGCCGTGACCGCCCATCTTCACCGCGAGCTCGCCTGCCGCCTTCCAGAGTGGATGCTTGTGCTCCTCGCGGATCTTCTGAAGCTCATCGTATCCGAAAAACGAATGACAACCCTTCCCAGGCTCCCGCTCCCAGCCGATCTGCACAGCGTTGCCACTAGTCACGTAGTTCTCGCAAGCGGCGAAGTCAATACCCGAAAAGATGCCCTTAGTGCCCTGGACGAGGTTGAGCCGCGAATATGGACGCGGCGAGTTGACCGTGTGCTGGATCATGATCGTGTTACCCTTCACGGTACGGATCATGGTGACGGACTGATCACCGCACTGCGGATGGACGTTAGCCTGCCAGCTTTCCGGCCCGAACTTGGCCGCCGAATAAATGTCGTTGCACTTCGGATCACACTGAATGCAGTTAAGGTAATCAAAACGATCACCTCGATTGATGTTCATCGCCTGCATCACCGGGACAAGCCCATGTGTTGGATAAGGATTGCCAATATGCCGCTGATTCCAGCGGAGACGCCAGTAGTTCTGATAACCGCCGTGGGCCTTATCCGCATAATTGAGTTCGCGCAAATCATGGATATACGCGCCTTCGGCATGCTGGATTTCTCCGAGGAGGCCTTTACGAACAAGATTAAGCGACAGCATCTCGGCCTCGCCGTAGCAGCAGTTCTCAAGCTGCATGCAGTGCATGCCAGTACGCTCAGAGGTCTCAACGAGCGCCCAACACTCTTCAAGCGTCATCGCCGCGGGGACTTCGATCGCCACATGCTTGCCGTGCTCCATCGCATAAAGCGCAATCTTAGCATGAACCTGCCACGGAGCAGTGATGTAGACGAGATCGACATCAGAAGACTCGCAAACCGCCTTGTAGGCCTCAGGGCCAACATAGCCCTTCGGCTCCGGCTTGCCGTTATCCTTAAGCCACTTGAGCTGAGCGTCGACGCGATCCTGATAAAGGTCACAGACCGCGGCTACACGGGTTCCAGGAATCGCACTCATGCGATGAACCGCCGCTGGGCCGCGCATGCCTACTCCGATATGCGCCGTTCTCACCATGGCGATCGGCTTTACTGCGAAACCACTCATCGTGCCGGCCCCACCTAACTTTGAGACGCATCCGGAAAGCGCCGCCGCCGCGCCCATCCATGCCGTTCCCTTCAAGAACTCTCGCCGACCTGTAGCCATCCACAAACTCCGGAATTACGACTTGGGCTTATTATACCCGTACGGATTCTTACGCTGCCAACGCCACGCGTCCTTGCACATCTCGTCAATTCCCCGTTCAGCCTTCCATCCAAGCTCCTTGGCCGCTAACGACGGATCCGCCCAACACTCGGCGACATCGCCAGGACGGCGCGGACAGATCTTGTAAGGAACTGGCTTCTTCGAGGCCTTCTCGAACGCCTTCACTACCTGCAGAACAGAATAACCGTTACCCGTACCGAGGTTATAGATCTTGAGCCCTAACTTTGGATCGCGCTGAATCTTCTCAATCGCCTTCAGATGCCCTACCGCCAGATCAACGACATGGATGTAGTCACGCACACCAGTACCATCCGGCGTCGGATAATCACTGCCGAACACGTTCAGCTCAGGACGACGACCGACAGCGACCTGCGCGACATACGGCAACAGATTGTTCGGAATACCAGCCGGATCCTCGCCGATAAGCCCAGAAGGATGTGCACCAATCGGATTAAAGTAACGAAGCAACACCACATTCCACTCGGGATCGGCCTTCTGAACGTCCTTAAATACCTGCTCCATCATCAGCTTTGTCCACCCGTAGGCGTTAGTGCAGCCAGGCGTCGGAAAATCCTCGCGGATCGGCACCGACTTGGGATCGCCATAAACCGTAGCAGACGACGAGAACACAATGTTCTTGCAGCCATGGTCGCCCAGACACTTAAGGAGAGTGAAGGTTCCGCCGAGATTGTTGTTATAATACTTGAGCGGTATCCGAGTAGACTCCCCTACCGCCTTAAGCGCCGCGAAATGGATCGTAGCTCCAAACGGAGACTCCTTGTCAAGCACAGCGTTGAGCTTCTTCTCGTCGCGAATGTCAAGCTTGTAGAAGGTGACATCCTTACCCGTGATCTTCTTCACTCGGCGCAGGGACTTCTTCGAGCTGTTGCAAAGATTATCGACAACAACAACCTCATGCCCCGCGTTAAGGAGCTCAACTACAGTATGACTGCCGATGAATCCGGCGCCGCCGGTAACGAGAATCTTCATGATCTACACACCCTTTCTAACTTCATGAGATTATATCAAAAAACGGCACTGGATGCATATAGCGCTTTCTTCAGAAGTCGCACCCGCTCAGCGTCCGTTCCGTCCCTGAAACCCGACACATAGAAAAGCCGCTCCCGCCAGGGTTCATCGCCGCCACTAGGCGCCCATGCCGGAGCTCCGTCCGTGACAATCACACGCTTTCCGCGCTCTAACGCCTCGGCGACGACGCGCCCGAAGTTCTCGCTCAACGTCGGCAGACACAGTACGTCACACCATTCCCAGTCCCGCTCCAGTTCTTCACCGAAATGGTCGCTGACGATGCGGAGACAGAACGAGCCGCTGAAAGAAGAAGATGGACTCTCCCTCTGGCATTCCGCTACCGCCCGTTGCAAAAACTCCACGCCTTTCAACGGGTGCCGCCGGCCGAGATACAACACCCTGTACTCCGCAACAGGCTCCCTGCGCTTCGTACCAGACGCTTCCGCATCCAACCGGAAAAAACGCTTCAAATCGGTCACCTCGACCTTCGCCTCCGGTTCATACCCTAGAATCCACTGACGTTCCGACTCGCATGTCGCAAGCAACACATCCGCGCGACGCAGCATGCGATGCTCACACATGGAAACCAGCCGTTTCTTCCAGCCGTGAAACGCAAGACGCGCCGGATCATAGCTGCCGGCTGGTCGTATCACCAGCCTCGCCCCCGCACGCCTGGAGATCTTCGCCGCTTTCCACAGGATCGGCAACCACGCGCCGTGAATCATCACCATGTCGACGCCTGGCCCTATCCGAGACAAGTCGTTCGTCACCTCGGACACATCACCCCGCGCACGGTCCTCTTCAACGAACTGACGCGCGGTATTGGCCATACCATTGGAACACTCAAGTCCCGCACAGAAGTGGATCATGCGCATATCGCCCCCCACCCTTTTCCACGCCAACGCAAAGTATCGATCACGGCCCTAAAATAACTGCCATTCAACAAGCGGACAATTCGAGCAAACGACTTGCAGACACGACTTTCAACAAACCCGTTCCTACGACAGAGACGGAGGTTCTCTTCGGCATGAGCTACGGACCACGCACCGCCGACGCGCGCGTGCGTAGCACTCGCTTCATGAACCCGAAAACACCAGAGATATCGGGGAATCTTAACAAACCAGTATCCGTCCTTGCGAAATCTACACCACAGATCCACATCCATCGCGTACTTCAATTCGCAATCGAAACCACCTGACCTCTCGAAAAGTGCACGCCGAAAAAAGGAACTAGGCCCGTACACCTGCACCGGCAACCTCCAACCGCAGCACTTCCACCCGCGGTCCCAAGCGCAACGTATCACCTTGCCATTACCGTCAATAAACACATCATTGCCAACGACCCAATCCACCCCGTCACGAATTACGGACTTCACCGCTTCGAGCGCTCCAGGCAACAGCACGTCGTCGGCGTTGAGCCAGAAAAACCACTCGCCATGCGCTTTCGCAAACCCCCTGTTCAAAGCATCGCTAAGCCCCGTATCGGATTCCACATCACCATCCTGCACGATGATCTCAAGCTCAGACCCCATCTCCTGCGCATACAGCGAGGCAAGCGCCTCATCCATAAATGGACGCGCCCCCTTGACTGGTACCACGCATGAGAATAACGGTTTCATTGTCATGTAATTATACCAAATCCGCCGCCTGATAAAATGAAAAATCTCGCATTTAAGCGAGATTCCATAAATTTATATCTCGTTCAAGAACGCAACGCCAATAGAATTCCAGCAACATACGCCCATGTTCAAGGATTTCAAGCCTACCTCCTTTCCTCATTGACGGTCATTGCGTTCCTCACGGCGGAGCTTGCGAACACGTTCGACGCACCTCTTCGCCCCGTAGACGTCGCCACGTTCGGCGATACGGTACTCCCGGAGGGCCTTGTCGAGGTTTCGCTCGTGACCGACGCCATGTTCATAGCACGCGCCGACGAAGAAATGAGCTCGCGCTTCATCGCTCTCGCGAATCGCGCTGTAGAGCAGAGAAAGTCCGAGTGCCGGATTGCGGAGCTTGCTCCAGGGCCCATCATCATCGCCCCATGTCGTGAGCCTCGCGCCGAGATCTATACGCGCCTCCTTGCTGTTTCGGCGGAGCGCCTCACGGAACCAGAAGAGGCAGCGGGACATGTCGAAGCGCGGACCGTCCTTGTTCTCATACATCGCGGCGAGACGGCAGCAGCAGTCGCCGTCGCCGGAAAGCGCGCCGCGGCGAAACCAGAAGAATGCGAGTTCGTCATCGCACTCGACACCATGTCCGTGATCCCACAGATCGCCGAGGAGTCCGCAGTCGTCACCATTGCCGCCGACGCCGGACCACAGCAACTCGTACTTGAACCACGGCTCCTCACATGCCTTCAGACCCACGCGGCTGCGCTCTATCAGCCGGCGTTCTTCATCAGAGCACCCTTCGAGCAGCACCTCAATCGCCTCGTCGAGCTTCTCGTCCGTCTTGAGCGCCTTGAACTCGAGTTTCGTGCAGAGTTCGTTGTAGTGCGTCTTGCCGGCGCCCTCGGGGAAGTGCTGCGCGAGGTAAAGCGCGTCTTCGTACTCCATCTCGCGTTCGACACCTTCGCGGTACTCGCGATATGCGTCGAGATCCTCCTTCTCGCCCATGTGCAGGCTCGCCCAGAACGCCACGCGGAGCCGTTTCTTGGCCCGCTCGGGGGCGTTATTGTAAACGTCCATCCAGAACTCGTTGCCCGAATAGTCGGCGAGCGCCTGATTCATCGTCTCTTCATTGAATTTCATTTTCGTATTTCCCTTCTCTGTTTCGCTAAAATCAGAAGCCGATCTTCCTGCGGGACCCCGCCTTGGCCGCGGCTTCAGCCTCCAACGCGTCCAGACGCGCGGCATTCGTCTCATCGTCGCAGATGTAGAACAGTTCCTCCTTGACGGTCCTGAAGTCTCCGGGCGTCAGCGTGCCGATGGCGTCAAGCCGCGCCGCTTCCGCCGCGGAAAGCGGCGTCTTAAAGAACCGGTCGAAGAAGATGCGTTTGCCGTCGTCAGTAAGGTAGTCGAGTTCGAGCTTGAAGGTGAAGCGGCGCATCGCGGCTCGGTCGAGGTGATCGGTGTAGTTCGTCGCCGCTACCATCACGCCTCCGAAGGACTCCATCTGCTGCAGAAGTTCGTTCACCCCGGAGACCTCCCAGGCGTGTTCGGACCGCTCGCGTCCCTGGAGGAAGGAATCGACCTCGTCCAGAAAGAGGATCGCATTCTCCTTCTTCGCCACGCGGAACGCGTCCGCAAGATGCTTTTCGCTTTCGCCGATCCACTTCGAGAGGAGATCGCTCGCGCGATAGCTCTTCAGAGGAGCGCCTGCCTCGCGAGCGAGATAACGTACGAATGCCGTCTTACCGCCGCCGGGCACTCCGGAAAGCAGGATCGTGAGCCGTGGGTTATCGACGGCCGGACGCTTCGTGCCGTCCCGGAAGCGCTTCACTGCCGCGACAATTTTCGCGAGCGGCACCTTCCCCTTGACGTTAAGCCCGTCCAGCGAATAGTCCGGCGCAATCACGATCTCCGAATCCGCCTTATCGCCTCGATCGGTCTTCACCGCCGGCGCCCCGTTCGCGAGGAGTCCGTCCAACTCCATCAGCATCGGCCGCATGTCATTGCCTTTCTGCTTACTCATGTTCGTTTCGTCCTTTCTCGTTCCGACAGTGCATATAACGGGAAACACCGCGGCGAAATTATTTCGTCGCGGTTCCGCCATCGGACAGCCGGTCGGCGTTCTCGCGGTAACGCTCCCGGATTTCGGGAGCGAGTTTCCGGACCGCCTTATTGACGCTGAAGACGATCTGATTGGCGTTGTTGACGGTGATGCCGAACTTCTTCGCGAGTTCAGCGCGATCACGGCAGGAGAAAGAAGACTCGAAGACGGCGAGCTTGCGTTCGGAGATCCCGGACTCGGCCAGTACATCCATCATGGTGTCGAACTGAAGCGCAAAGACACGCTCGCTCTCGGCGGACACCTTCGCCGAGCTGAATCGTGCGAGCGACTCTCCGTCGAGGAGCGGATTCCAGGCGTCGTCCGCGTCCTCGCCCTGAGACGCGTCAAGGACCGCCAACGTGCGGACGCTTTTACGCCCATGACGGAGTCCGTTCCGATTGCGGGCGTCCTTCAACAACCGTTGAAGCTTCCAGCATGCGACCCGCTTGAAGTCCGCCACGCAGAAATCCCCGTCGCGGCCAAGGATGCCTTTCGCCGCGAACTCAAACGCCGTCGCCACCGCATCCGCCACATCGGTGTTGACCGCGTTAAAGTCGGCCGCATAACGTCCTTCCAGCATCGGCCCCACCGTCTTGTTGATTTCCCAGAGCTTCATTTCTTTTGCCGTCATTTTTGGTGTTCCTTGTTTGATTTTTCCCGATTGGGCTCCGGTTTTCCGTCCGGATACAACCCGCCCGAGACGTATAAGATTATAAGACAAACTCGATATGGTTTGAAAGAAAATTGCCATTTAGAGACAACGCCATTCCGCACTTGACATATCTATGCCGTCTTTGATAATATTAACTTGAACCATAAAACAAGGGGATATACGATGACAAAAATGCAATCGCGCGTCCAGGAGCAACTTAAAGACCTTGGTCGAAAAATTGTCACTCAGCGACAACGCCTGAAGATAAAACAGAATAAACTCGCCAAAATGACGCGCAGGTCGGTCGCACAGATCTGCAAGTTAGAGCACGGAGAGCATCTCCCGCGTCCGGAATTTCTCCTCGACATCGAAGACGCGCTCGGCATGCCGCCCATGTCATTGGTCGGGATTCGCAATCAGATCGCCCAGGATGCCTGCCACGACGACAACGCCGCTTTCGACGATCCATTCGTCCGATTCAAGCCGATCAGAGAGAATCACACCATAAGTGACGCCGATCTTAAGAAGCTGACCGCAGAAATCGCTCCAACCGTTGACCGGTACGCCAGGGCGCTCAAGCGGCTTGGGATGATTTCGTTCTGCCAGATGAACCTCGGACCTGACCGCGTCAGCAGCAGCCAAAACGGTGCCGACTGCGCCCAGGCGCTTCGCGATTTCATCGGCGACCAGACTGCATACCTTGCGGCGCTGCTGCCACGACTTGAGCAACTGAACTTCCGCTTCATACCCGTACCAACGCTCCCGCCTTGCGTTCACAAGGACGGACGCCTCAGCCGTCGTCACGTCTTCACCTTCTTCGACCAGCGTTACGACACCCCGGTATTTGTCGTCAACATGGAGTCGGCACCATACTCGCAGCTTTACCATATCGCGTATGAAATCGGCGCGTACATCCGCTATCGCCGTCTCGAGGTGCTGTCAAACAAACCAAGAACCGACGAGTCGTGGTTCTGCCGTGCCTTCGCATCGGTGCTGATGTTTCCGACGGCAGTATCATTCGATCTCATCGACAGCCTCCATGTGCCCAAGGGCAAATGGACGCCCCTGCTGCTGGATGCCGTGGCCTATCGTTTCGGAGCCTCGGCGTTGGCGCTCATCTGGCGACTTAAGATCATGTTAGAAATCGACTCTGACATGGCCAAAAGATTAGAGTGGCAGCTTCTCCAGCCCCATGCCTGCGACGACGAGAACACATTCATGCCGCGCCCGCCGATCGTCTACGGCACCTGGCTCAGGACCCTTGAAGCCCGGGTGAAGGCAACACTACGGTGAAATAAGCCATCACTTGTTGTAGTGTTTGATTTCGTGAACGAAAATGCGTTCCGGGTGTTCGCCGGTAACATCATGAGTCACGCAACAAAGCCATGCCGGGAATGGAATGGCTGTAACGCCATGGACGAGGTAGGTGCCGCCGAAACGGTCATGAAGGAACCGCTTCATGGTAAAAATCGGATTCTGCTTTGTGCATGATTCAAGCGTGCGGAACTTCACCTCGACGGTGTTGTCCCCCTGCGCCATGCGTTCGACGACGATGTCAGCGCCGGCGACCATCGCGTTTTCGCTGCGGGTATGCGTCGGCACTTCAGCGTACCAGCCGCCTTCGTCCTTGTGAAACACGAGGCTGATGCAGTAATCTGGGTTCTCCTGGAGACGGTTAATCTCCGCGGTCTTGTTCTTGATTTCTTCTTCGGTGAGATAGTGGCTCATAGCTGTCATTCCTTTATTAGCGTCGGCGCTCATTCACCTTGGCTGCAACACGAATAACGATTAGCGACCCCAGGAAATTATCGAGTCGTCCGTAACGACCAACCAGAACAAATTACAACTCTGATTCATCGTCAATTTTGTAAAGATCTCCGTAAATGATTTCATCAATAGCCTCATCGTCTAGTTCTTCGTCTGGATCTTCGTCATAAATAACCATACACGCTATATAACCGCGTATTGCAGCAAGAACCTCCGCATCGGTGCCATAATCAGCATAGCCTTTAAGACTACTAATAGTGCTACACGCCTTTCGTGCAACCTCAGCCTCCGTGAGGCCCTCAGATGGAATGCCCATCGCCTCACCAAGCGCCTGTGCACACGCCTTATCATCATAAACCTCGCAATTCGTTTCTTCGACCGTATCCATATGTGTGTCCTCCAGGTTGTCTTTAAAAGGCAGGGGCACGCCGATGTTATCGACTCGGAGTTTGTACCTCCTGCTACCCCGCCATTGATATGAACGATTTGCATCGACTAAATATTACGTCCCAGCAGTACCTGAAGCGCCATACTTCTCCCGGCACATGCATAGGCCCCACTTGCCCATGTTGTTATGACAATTGGCGATGATGTAATCCCAATCCCTAGCTGAAAGCGTCTTGAAAATACCGATCACGATTTTAGTATGCTCGTCACCTTCTGACAACCCTTTGCCATAGGAAAACTGTTCAGCATAATACAATTTAGCATTTTCTGAAGGAGCGTTTTCAAATTTCCTTTTCCAATATTTATTCTTCAGAAAAGCTTTCAGTCCCGCCTTTTGTCCTTCGGAATACGTTATCATCGATATGCCCTCCAAGAAATATTCAACGGGAGCGACGGCCGCAGACGATATCATTAATCGTAAGCAACAGACAGATCGCCATGCACACGGCAACCAGAACGGAGATGACCCACCACGCGGCCTTAAAGACGGCGACAATGCCACGCCAGATCGCACCCCAGAAATGTCTCCACATGTTCGACACTGGTTTCGCCGTCCGCACCGGATGCGGCTTGGCGAACACGTATATCGGACCTGGCCCCTTACCTGTCGCGACATTCCGCGGCTGTATATTCTTCTTGATGGTCATCTTATCGCCCCTACATCATCTATAACGACTGACCACCACATAATATTATTTTATTATACAAGACCCGGCTGCTTATCTCGGTGATAACACCGATTACACAGTCTGGCCAGTCCTCCTACTTGAGGTAGTCTTCTACGTCTTCGTAGATTTCATGCAATCTCAGTTTCGCTTGTCGCCGTCTTCGCGTCTGCAATCATTTGTTTCATCGTCGGATTACCGCGAGTAAGCTTCTTCACCGTCAGATCGTCGAATTTGTTGTTTGCCAATCGGAGGTGATCTGCGCTTCCAAGCAAAAACGTTTTCGTGTCTTGCAACGTCTTGATCGACTTATCAATGGCGTCTATCGCGTCATAAAAACGATTCTTTGCCTGTTCATATTGATGACCGAATCCCTTTTTAATCGCCTCGATCTTTTCCTCGAAATTAGTGACATCGATGGACTGCCTCTTCGCAGCAGCCAGTTGCTGCTTGTATTCCAGACTCTTCTTAGACGTCTGAACCAACAACTGGATGATCGGCAGAAAGAACTGCGGGCGGATTACATACATCTTGTCATAACGATACGATACATCTACGATGCCGCCGTTATAGAGTTCACTGTCCGGTTCAAGCAGCGACACAAGGACCGCGAACTCACACCCCTTCTTACGGCGATCGTCATCGAGTTTCTTGAAAAACTCTTCGTTACGATGCTTCTTCCCGTCCGTCTCCGTCTCATTCTTCATCTCGAAAATGATGGAAATGTACTCTGTACCATCTTCACCATAGTCACGGAACACAAAGTCAGCCTTAGTACCTTCGACCACATCATTATCCTTGCCGAATACGGCACGAGGCAACAAGGTCCTCATCATCTGGTTATACTGCGTTGAGCAGTGGACCTCCAACGACTCGCCGACCATCTTGGTGCTCATGCGGAGCTTCATATCCTTATAGAAGTCAACCTGCTCCTGTGCAGCCTTTAACTTAACCGCTGAATCGTTCTTAAGCCGCACGATTTCGGCATCTTTCTCAGCCAAGGCCTTCTGCGCCTTCAAGGACTCCTCGAGCACCGCGGCCTTCTGTTCACTGTCCTTACCCTTCAGTTCCTGCTTCAGCGCGACAATCTGCTCTTCCAGTTGCCGCCGCGCATCGGCGGCCTTGAACTCCTGCTGCTGGGCGGCAAGCTGCTGCGCCTGCTCGTCCACTTTACGGATTTCGGCGACGCGCTTCACGACCTCGGCGTTAAATTCCGCGGTCTTAACCTGTTGCAGAATCTCCGCATAATCGGTCTCATCGACGGCAAACACATTACCACACTTGGGGCACTTGAGTTCTTTCATTTCTAATCTCCTTATAATTGATTTACAACGTCCTGATTATATAAACGATTTCGCGACGAATTTCTTATACCAAATCAAGACGCTAGCAATCGATCATACAACGCCTTCATATCGATGCGGTCACGCGGACCGTTGAACAGGACGAAAGTCACTTCGAGATCCGGGTAATCGGCAAGGAACGCCTTCACCTCGCGGATGGCAATTCTTGCCGCATCCTCGGCCGGATAACCGTAGACGCCAGTGGCGATAGACGGGAACGCGATTGACTTCACTCCGTTAGCTACTGCTAACGCCAACGAATTACGATAACAATTCGCCAAGAGTTCCGGCTCTCCATGACGTCCGTCGCGATAAACCGGACCCACGGTAAGGATGACATGCTTGCACGGCAGGTCTCCTGCGAGGGTTATGCGAGCCTCGCCAGTAGGGCATCGTACACCAGGACGCACTTCCGGGAGCATCAGGCACTCGGCGTACAGCATAGGGCCAGCCGCGCGATGAATGGCGCCGTCAACGCCTCCGCCGCCGAGTCCGGCTTCATTTCCGGCGTTCACGATGGCATCGCCATCAAACTTCGTGATATCTCCGAGAACCGTCTTGATCATACCTTTGTGCTCCCTCTTGTCATCGATCATGTCAGCTGCATCTTCGCGCCCTTCCGCATACTTATCATAATCGACAGTAAAACTGAAAGTCAAAACCTCCTTAGGTCTCGCCCATTCATCCAGATTCTTTGCATACTCAACGAGCGAAGGCTGCCGATAATCATCAGGGAGAGATTTTACCAATTCCGAGAATTCATATTTACCCGCTGCCGACCTGAGGTCTTCGTCCGACACGTCTTTCAACAGCGATTTAAGACGGTGCTGATCGAACATTCTCGGATCTATGCTCCTCTTGGCATCGCGCAGCGAAAAATATCCGAACTGTCCGTGAATGTCGATACGCTCCCAAAACCACCCTTTACGCGCGCCTTTTGCGCGGAAATCAAAAGACGCCCCGTTGTCGATGAACCACAGGTTGTAATCTTCGTCGACCATCACGTTATCAAGCTCGGCATGCTGATAAGTGTCCATGTCGTCAATAAACGACTTCACCGGGAATGTCCTGACGATCTGGTCCAGGATCTTCCTGCGGTTCTCATCGCTCGCAGCCGCCCATGCCGCGCCTAAATGACAGGCGTTCTCAAGATAACGAGAAAGCCGTATGGTCTCCACTTTGCCGTGTCCGATATCGGCGCGATATTCCCTTGACTCCGGCACCAGGCATCCGGCGGCGCGAAGGAACTCATCCGCCACGAATTCATTGTGAACGTGCGCATCACTCGAAGTGCTTGAATACGACCCGCATTTCAGAACATAATGGCGCCCGTCAATCCAACCGTGATGTGGACACGTCGATCCCCGCGGCAACTGCACAAATCCTCGCACCATGTCCGCGTCAAGGTTTTCCGGGAATAAGAATTTTTCGCTCATGTTATCATCCTCCTGGATATATGAACGAATTACGGCGGCGATATATTAGCGGCCCTTGTGAATCTCATTATTAAAATACTCCCAGATGAACACCATTGCCATCGTATCCAGCTCGCAATAGCGGAGCAATGCCTGACGAAGCGCTTCGGTCGTCTGAAGATCCGAGAACTGGATCTTGCTGTATGCAGTAAGCGCCGCACCTCCTTGGTTCACCTGGGTGAGATCATCTTCGTCGTCTTCATCTCCCTCCGGGCGCAGGAAGCCCTCCGGAAGGTATTCGCTCACCTCCGGCAACCACTTATACGGATTCTCGACCTTACCATTACCGTCCAGGCGAACCCACGCCTTCGGAGACTCCGGCGGCAGAATATTCAAACTCGGGATCTCCGCTCCGCCGCCGTAAATCGGCTCAGAATAACGCTGCTTAAGGAACTCGCTGCCATTCAGAACCGCAGGCAGCACATACTTGATGGACTCACTGCCCTTCATGCTCGGGTCGTAGTAGTATCCTGACACCATCTTACGCAGATCCACCATGTTGCGGTTTCCAACACGCAGGAACTCTGACTCGCCCTTGTTCTTAGCCTTTGGATTTCTCACGCAGGTAATCGAATCGATAAAGTCGACCAACTCTTCTAACTCCTGGCCAGACACCTGATGCCGCTCAAGCACCTCTTCAGGATAGCACAGCAACTGCTCCCGAATCTTATTCAGTACCGTGTTTTCATGCGTAGCATAGCGAAAGATCGTGCCGTCGTCATTTTCAAGTTCACGTTTCAAGGCACGAATGAAATCAAAATTCGGAAAATGGCCCTTCTCGGTATTAATCCACTGACCAGCATGACGGATTGTATATGGTTGTCCAGGTCCGGCGCTTTCGATCACGTGATGCGAGAACTGAAACGCCACCTGTTCATACGGGCGCATATGCGAATAGAACGGCAGCGCCACTGTCGTCGTCTCGAAATCAATCATATGAAGCGGGAACTTCCACTTATTCATCTCCGCCTTCAGCCCATCCTTGTCAAGGTAGACGCCATCACGGACATCCTCGGCGAGTCCGCCAAGCAGAGCTGGCTGATCAGTGCATAGCGAAACCTGCAGGATACGACGATCCTCGTATGTCAACTTCGAAGGATCATCAGGAGCAGGAGTATGGCTCGGACTATAAAGGTTCGTTCGACTGACATTCCTAAGTAATCGCACGCCGTTTTCAAATGCAGCCCGCTTGTTACCCATCAGTTCTTCCAGCAAGCGCTCCTGAGGATTATAATCGGGCATACCCTGGCGCCAGCACTCATCGTATCCGTCCGCCTTCTTCGGCGCCTCTGCCGCGCTGTAGAACGGACACTTGTAGCACTCGACGGAAAGTGGCGTATGCATCTTCGTGTGATTACAATACGCCTCGGACATCTCTTCGATAAACGGCACGAATTTACGTCCGTGCAGAACATTCGTCTGCTCACAAGTCACGCCTGCGATGATCTTATCGCAAAGACCATCTACATCGAACTCGCGAAGAACATGATTCTTCCTGGTCAGGGCCTCCGCCCCAGCTTCAACATGCACCACGACTCTGCCGTTCTTATTGGCAATGCGGAAGTACTGATTGACCATATCCGCATCGCAGTCTACCGTCTTGTCAGGCATCATAAGGAAGGCACGGACAGGAAGATTGATTCCCCGCTCTGCCAATGCATGCGTGAGCACATACTTCTGAAACGCGACATCATACACATACTCCACGATGTCGCTGTCAACACCTGACTTCCCCCTGTTAGGTCCTTTCTTGATATCTTTTACAAAAGACCGACCGTTTTCCCAGCTCTTGGCCTTGACTTCTACCAAGTCGATTCCTGCCGGAGTCTTCCGAACAATGTCGGCGCGGACGAAGCAATCCTTATATCGGAATGCCGCCTCGGCAATCACGACAGATTCGAGATCCATCAATTCCGCCGTGCGCTTTAGCGGCTCGTCATAGCCCTTCAGCTCTCCAAGATCGCAACCGTCACCGACGCCGCAATACAGCTTCGCCAACGCCCCAACCTGAAACCCGCCCTTTGCCAGCGCCTGCAAGAATTCGTTCTCCGAATCCTGATTGGCATACTTCTCAGGATCGTAATAGTAATACAACCGCGTAGGGCATCCCATCGCGATCTTGAACGCAGACTTAGTAAACAGTTTCGCTTTCATCCGCCGTCCTCAATCATGCAGCTTCATGAAGCAACCCCTTAATCAAGGTTAGTTTACGATATTCTTTCACCAAGATCAATGGCAATAAATGTCGGAACGATCCCCTCCGGAGGATTCCAGGGGTCACCTTCCATCTTGTTGTCCATTTCGTATAGGTATATCTTCTTGATAGACCACACCATTTGTTCCGGCGGCGGCAATCCAGGTCCGCCATATCCACGCTGGAACTTCACTGTCTTAAGCGGGTGAGACAGAATACGTTTCACCCATGTCTTGTTGTACTGACGGAACTCTGTGACCTTCTCGCCGCTCTTAATCTGATCATACGGCTCAAAAGCCATAGTCAAATACAATTCATCCAAGCATTTCTTTGGTGGCGGTGGAATCGGAATAATATATTCCTTCCAGTACTTCTTCTTTTCTTCGAGCTGCTGCGCCTCCCAAGCCTTATACTTGTCTTGATCATAATATACGGACATTTCCTCTTCTTCTATTTTCTCATCGACTTCAGAGTGAGTCCAATATCCATCGGCAACCGTAATCTCAAACTGCCGCACCTCAGCTCCACGCAGAAACTGACCGCGTCCTTTATCATAGCACTCCTTCAAGAACTCGCAAGCGGCCATCCGATCAGACAATTCAGCCACGTCTTCATCTCGCGAATTGGCTATCTCCTTCGGAACCGGGACCGTGCACATCGCGTCATAATAATCCTCTACAACGATTGGGATATCCAACCCCAACTCGTCCGCATGCTTTTTCAGTGCGTCAAGAATCAATGCTTTAGCTTGTTCCGTAATCATATCCAACTCTCTCTCCAGATTTTATCGTCCTAGTTTAGCAAGAATGGTATCTGCCCAATCTTGTTCCCGCTCACACCTTTCATCGTAGCTTTCATTATCAAACGCTCCGCTCGCCAGATCATCCGCCAACCCAAACACAATATCAACTTCCGGTTCAATTCTTGCCGAATACTTAACCTCTCGTACTCTTTCGAACAAGCATTCGCCAAGACGCAGATATTCATCCCCCCACTTATTGTTCGCACGGACGAAATCCATCGTATTACAAAGACGGTCCGCCATCTTGACCACCAGAATCTCCGGTGCGGCAGTCGCGGCAACGTTATGAATATATTCGTCTTTCTTCTTATCCCACTCTTCGTTCGTCAGCGGCTGGGTCTTCGGCGGCAGGAAAGACAAAGCCTTGATTCCGGCAAGCACCTCGTCGCCACCCGCCGCAAAAATTTCCTCCGCCGGGCATTTCGTATCTTCAAGGAGATCATGCCCCCAGGCGACGGCTAGTGTCACCGCATCATCATTCTCATTATAGCCCCATTCTCGGAGTTGCTTCACCACCGCTTCCGGATGAACTATGTAAGGGACCTTGCCCGGTCCCTTCCTAAAGGCGCCTTCATGCCACTTCCGCGCCAGCGCTTCCATATTCTTAACGACATCCTGCATATTTAATGCTCCTTTTTAACGCGATAATCACTTGCAATGTAATTAACGATTTGCGGACCAGAAATATTATCGAACGCCCTTTTAATTCTTTTCATCCCCTGGAAATATCATCTTAATTTCATTTTGATATTCACTATCAAAAGCATCCCCCAACTTAAATTTCCCAATCTCAACTGCCCCCGCCTTCCCGTCGTACCACGGTCCGCTCTGAATCATAGGGAAACGGTGGTCAAGAACTTTTAACTTTGGCGTCATAACACCACCGAGTAAACATGCCTCCCGTTCCGAACTCGGCATATTCATGTACTTAAGCAATTCATCAAACGGACGATCGAATGCGACCGCAACTCTATCGCCAACATCATACGCAGGATCCATTTCCATCACCAAACGAATCTCACGTTCATACGCCCATCCTCGCTTCTTAAAAACGGGAGGAATTCCTTTCATTGACAGATCCTCTCCATTATATATTGCATCAACCCACTCGTAAGTCCCATCTTTCGCCACCTTGAAAAACTTCCTGCCCAGTTCGATATTGCCATCTTGGGTAACATATTCGGAAGAACCTGGAGACGAAAATATAGCATCCGATTCCGTCACCCAATGATGCGAAGGGATCACATACGCAAGCCCGTATAGCTTAACCGATTTCACTCGACCACTGATATTGTCCCCGAAGCGAATCTCGCCTTTGTCTTGATGCACGCTATACACATCATGCTTTTTAATCGCCAACCAGTCATCCATCGCATCCCGCGTGATCTTAATTCGAACCGAATCCGGCTGCCGCTTTCCATAATTCAGCCACATGGCTACATCTTCGTAGCGGCTAAGCGAGAAACAGGCCATGTAATAATTCTTCGGCCACTTCTCCTCAATGCCATCATTTGTTTTTGACGCTCTCGTCAGCAGCAAGAACTTATGCCTCGCTCCATCCTTACATGTCGAATCTGTAAGCATTTTCCGCAGGCATTCCCATCTCGTATAATGGTAATATGCAATATGATTTACAGCCTCCTTTTCAAGATATCGCAACAGTTGATCATATGTCATTACTTCCATACCAACCTCCATGAAAATCTTCGTGCGTTATCTTCCAGCAGATTATTAAATTCCTCAAACTCATCAATCGGAGGACATTCTGCAAACGGCATAATCGAGAAATTCCTCTCAAAGTAATGTCCACGACCTATTGATGCTTCAATAGCAGATGAACACCAACCGTATTTCTGTCCAACAACCGAAGCTTTTAATCCAGCAGAATCAAAGCGCCTCAAATTGGCAAACCAATCCCCGATCGCACCGCAGTATATAGAATATGACACTCCGATCAAAAATGCCTCTAATCGATCCGAACCAATAAAAGTAACCTTAGGATCAACCAACGGCATGGTAACGTCACCAAATATGATGCTATACATATTATATGGCGATTGATGAACCCTCGCCTTGACAAGACGATGTATCCTCTTGCCAAACCGGAGAATAGGATCCTTACAATGCGTGGCAATAACTTTCGGGTCTAATTCCTTGTCTCCCTCAAACTTCCCGAACCAATCCAATGTTTCATGAAAATCCTTAACCACAAACTCACGTTTATCCATAACAATTCCTTTTGCAGATACAAGTAGCAGACTTGGATTCCATCCTATGGCACCAATTTTCAGAGCCATCATTCAGCGCACACCAGCAAGTCACAACTCAATCTCTGGTTCTTCATCTTCAATCTTAATTTTAAACAATTTCCCTATCATTGGATAATACTTAGCACAATTTCTATCAGAACACTCTCTATAAGTTATAAAAGATTTAGTACCACAATTAAACAACAAACGCAAATACCAGCCTTCAACATCAAAGCATGCGTCATCGTCGTTAAAACCTTCATCCTTATGCCAATATTCCCAATCACGATACCAAATATCATTAGTCCAAACAACATCAATCTTATCAACACGCACGAGCGTAGCACTTTTGCACTCACCAAGTTTATGATATCTTTTTTTAAATTCAATAACCGCCTCTTCAACAGTCTCATCAAACCTTTGCTCCGGGCACAATTCCTCCCCGCCTATTTCAATATTAAACAATTCTCCCACGTTAGGGTAATATTTTGCACAATTCGACCATGTATATGTACGATACGTGATAAAGGGTTCAAACTCTCCAATAAACAACAATCGAAGATACCATCCATCAATGTCAATATATTCTTTATCAGGATTAAATCTTTCTAAATCATGAAAATATGCCCCTCCATCAGTCGTCCTAAATTCAAGGAATACCTTATCAACACGAGCAAGAAACGCGCTCCCACTCGTACCAAGTTTAGAATACCGTTTCTTAAATTTAATAACTAATTTCTCTGTACCCATAGCGCACCGCTTCTCGTCACCACAAATTCATCTAATATTGATTATTAGCCACCCATCTCCCGTTATGCCACATGAAGCATCGGCTCATTGTTAATCGCGCGGTCAAGGAATAGCTGATAGACCCTCTGAGTACCCTCTTCGAACATCGCCTGGTCGAACAAGCCTTCAAGTTCACCAGCACATGTATCAACAATGAAATCTTTGACCTGCAGCTTCTTGGACTGATACCTAAACCACTCGGATGGGAACGCCGCAGCTGGATTCTCCTCAATTGCCTTGACGAGATCAACCGCGGCCAATTTTGCCGCCTGTTCCTGGGCCTTAGTCAGTTTCTTTCCAGCGCAGAGCAGGTCGAAGATCTCCAGCTGCTGATCGGTCAGTCCTTCCTTGGCTGCACGCTTTTCTTCCTCGCCCATAGCCTTCAGGAGATCCATCAGGCGCTTAAACGCTTCCTCCGACTCAACGCTACCGGCGTTATACTCCTCAACGATCTTCTGATATCTATCACTGAACACAGTACGAGTCTTATTCCTCGCCAGTATCTTCGCCAGTTTTTCCTCGACAACCTTACGGAGATCATCAACCCAGAGATGCGGGTAGTCCGTCTGTTTGAGTTTCGCTTCGATCTTGGTCACATCGATCTTCGCGAGATCAATCTCATGTCCCTCACCGTTCTGGACGCCGGACACGGAAATCGTCACCCTACCATCCAACTCCGTAGCCAACTTCGCAATCGCCTTCTCCAGCCTTGACGCATCCGCCTTCGTATCCATCATCTTCCGTAGATAGATGATCGGCGAAAGATACTTGCTTACCCGCCCCATATACTCGAACACTTCCGGCTTGGACGCAGTCCAAATTGCATCCACCTTATTCGTATACAGGAAGAACCTGTTGCGGTAATCATCCTTCGACAGAATGATGTCGAGAAAACGATTGAATGCCTCAACCTTATCGAAGCTCTGGCTTTTCGGCAGGTTGGCGACCTGACCAAGATCAACATTGATTGAATCGAGAAACGACTTGGTATCTTGAACGCTCTTCTCCAAAGACGTCAGAAGATCTTCAATCGGCTTCACCGGAAGATCTATACCTGCACCCGGTTTTGCATAAATGCTCAACGCCTTCTCGACATACTTGAAGATGTTCACGAAGTCCACGATAAGGCCGTGGTTCTTGCCGGGATAGACACGGTTGACGCGGGCGATCGTCTGCATCAATGTGTGACCCTTCATCGGCTTGTCGAGATACATGGTGCTCATACACGGTACATCAGTACCGGTCAACCACATTGCGCACACAAAGACCAAGGACAACTTGTGATTCGGATCCTTGAAGTTGTCTTCTATATCCGCCCCTTCGGGATCAATCGTTTCAATGCGCTCACGTATCTCCTTAATCCCAGGAATGTTCCGCTTGGCGAACTGCGCCTCCTCTTCGTTGTCTCCAGAAATGACAACCGCGCGCTCAACATAATCCATGTAATCGATCGCCTTCTGGAAACGGTCCCGCTCCTCTTGCGTCGTCGCGTGCGCCTTCTGCTGCACCAGCTGCTTACGATAATCTGGCCAATACTTGTTAACCGCATTATAGTACTTTACGGCCGTATAGCGATCAACAGCGACAACCATCGCTTTGCCGCGGTATTCCCGCATCACAAAATGCTCGACAATCCGCTTAGCATTATCATTAATTCGCTCATCTCGAGTCAGAACCTCAATCTCCGCCGAGAAACGTTTCTCGAGTTTGTCTCGCTCGTCCAGCGCCAGTTCCTCCTCATCGCCGATGGACTCAACTTCCTGATCCAGAAAGTTCTTGCAGAAGTCGACTTTAGGAGCCATGTTCCGATAGTAGATCGGGCAAGTAGAACCATCGGCAATTGCATCGGCGAAATTATATTCTGAAACCGTATTGCCGAACCACTCACCAGTCTTACCGAGCGGGGTTCCGGTAAACGCGATGAAGTTCGCATTGGGGAGCCCCTTACGCATATTCGCCGCAAGATCCATGTACTGCGTGCGGTGCGCTTCGTCAACCATGACGATGATATCATTGCGCGTGGATAGAACCGGATACTCGCGCCCCGGATCATAACGGAACTTCTGAATGAGCGTGAAGGTGAACAGATTGTTATTCGTAAGCGCGGTACGAAGCTTCTCTGCATTTTTCGGACGCGCCGGATCCTTCTCTTTCACCACACCACACCGGACGAACGTCTTCGCGATCTGTCCGTCAAGGTTCTCTCGATCGGTAACGACCAAGAAAGAGAAATTACCAGTAAGCTTACGGAGAACCTTTCGCGCCAGGAACACCATCGAATAACTCTTGCCGCTTCCCTGGGTGTGGAAGAAGATACCAAGCTTGCCGTTTAATGTTTCACGATTGCGAACATTCTCCATCGCGGCATTTACGCCAAGGTACTGGTGGTTCTTGGCCAGGATCTTGTTGATAAATGCATCCTTGCCGTCAAACAAAATGAAGTTCTCGATATAGTCGATGAGTTTATGCGGCTCCAACAGTCCCTTCGCCACATATTCAAGCGAACACCCGGCATATTCGGTCTGATTCTTCCGCAATTCTTCGCGATTAGCACGCTCGCCGCTCTCATCCAACTTGAGCCACTCGAAGAAATGCTCATACGGACTCTTAAACGCACCGATCCGTGTCTCACTCGCATTAGAAAGAATGCACACCTGATTGAAGGCAAAGAGGTTCGGAATGTCGTGCTTGTAGTCGGTCAGATTCTTAGTGAACGCCTGTTCAACCTTCACGTCGGCATTCTTCAGCTCGATGAATACCAAGGGCAAACCATTGATGAAGATGATCACATCGGGACGCCGCCACTTGTCATCCCCGCCGCTGATCCACATCTGCCGCACAGCCTTGAAATCATTATCCGTCGGATCATCGAAATTAATAAAGCGAACGGTCTCGTTCTTGGTCTCGCCATCTCCCGTAGTAAAATCAACCGTCTTGCCGTTGCGCAGCAAATCGTACAGCTCGCGATTGGTAGAAAGGTTAATACCATCCGCCCCACGATACTCCGCGAACTCGTCTGCAACCTCGACGAGTTTCGACTCTGGCACTGAGGGATTAAGGCGCTTCAAGCTCGCCAGCAAGACCTCCGGCAAGACACACTGCTTTTTATCCGTACGGCCCGTATGGTCTGGCAACGTCTCACGGTCGGCAGTAAAGGCATTGATCTCCGCATATCCCCAGTTGGAGCCCACCAGAAATTTCACGAGCGCGACTTCAATATCGTCTTCTGTCAGAATCTTAGCCATTTTCAGCCTCCTCCCCCTTAACGAGCTTGTCTAAATCTATCTTCCCGCTCATCAGCCGCGGCAACAAGCGGTCACGTTGCCGAGCAAGATTCGCCGATTGCTTTTTCAACAAATCAACCTCACAAAATATCGGATTTACAAGACGAGCGTACTCTACAACATCTTTTTCCTGTGGGACAGGAATCTTAATTCGCGTCAACCCATCATTGGTTATTGAAATTTGCGTTGCACCAGTCGCAAAACGATCTTTTTCTGAATTGAACCACTCAGACGAAAAAAATGATCGAACATATGGCCAATGTTCCTTATCAGACTTAAAACCGGCAAATCCAGAGGAAAGAATCAATTCACCAATAAGATCCGCATTGCTATCTGAAAACGCCAATATCTTATAACTCGCACTCATCCTTGCGAACCAAACCGAATACAACTCAGGCAGCATTTGCGCCCGTGACGGGAGTTCGTCGTATTGCAAAAGCTCCCCATGTCCTACAATACTCCGGCCGTCGACATCGGCGGTGGCAAGATAACGCTTAATGCCGTCATACTTCTTAATACGACTTGTGCAAAATGAAATAAACGAACACTCCATTAATCCAACTTCGTCAAGACAGCCCCCCTCTCTCACAAAACGCTCGCGATACAACTCACGGGCCATCTTCTCCAAGAGCGCGATACGACGACGATTATTCTCAATCAAGTCATCATACGTGCCCAAGATATCGGCGATCTTGCGCTGAACAGGGAGAGGGGGAAGATTAATTTCCGTATTCCTTATATCCTCGTTATAAAGTCGCTGAATAGTTGCTCCTTGTGTAATCTGCCATTCATGCTTCAACAAAAAATAGTAGAGATAACGATCTGATAGATAATCACCATTATGCTCAAGCCACACAATATTGGAATCTTGAAAATATGATGGACACCCATCGAACAAAACAACTTTGCCAATTGTGCCAGCAGCTGAAATCAGAACATTCCCTTTTTGCGGATAGGAATATTTCGATTTTAAAGACTCGTATAATTCGCTAGAAATAAATGCATTAGCCTCACCTCCAAAAGTGCCAATTTTATAAAAGGGAATATCCCCGGACGCAGCTGTGTGTCCCTTCAACACACGCTTACACATAGCAACTCGTCCAATATCCCCCAACCTCACCTTCCGCCAGCTCATCCCAGCACCTCCGCGAGGTTGGTGGCGATCTGCTTTTCGAGCTTGTGGGCTTCGGCGGTGAGCGCGGCGAATTCGTCGTGCATCGCCTGCATCTCGGCCTTGAACTGTTCGGGAGTCGTCGTGTCGACCGACTCGACGACACCAACATAGCGACCAGGATTCAAGCTCCAGCCGTTAGCTTCAATTCCTTCATCGCCCGTAATCTTCGCAACCTTGCACAGCCCTTTGATGTCACGATAGGTCCCATCAGGGAAGTTTTCTTCGATCCATACAAGGTGCCCCTCAAGACGTGCGATTTCAGCGTCGCAGACCTTAGTAATCTCGGCGACAGTTTTCAAGTGTTTCTCAGTTGCTTTGGCGAGCTTCTTGGCCACCGTCTTTCCCTCGCCGATCTTCTCCTTCACAGCGGTAAATGCCGATTCTTCGTCCGCCAGCTTCTTGACCTTCTCGGACTTGGCCGTAGCGATTGCATCCGCGAGGTCCTTCTTGAACGCGGCACATTCTTTCGTGTCGCCTTCGTAAAGGCGCGTGATCAAGGCCAGGCAACGTTGCTGTTCCTCGGTGAACTTGCGGTGGGTTGTATCAACCTGTGTGTAAATCTTGCGGGCATCGACAAACAGCACCTCGTCCTTCTTCGCAGTTTCCGGCTTCGCCTTATCAAAGAACCAGAGCATTGCCGGAAGAACGACCGTGTTGAACATGTTGCTCGGCAGAACCGTCAGCTGCTTGATGATACCAGCCTCCACCAGGCGTTTACGAACCTCCTGCTCGCTATCTCCTGCCGACTCCGCGCCGCACGGCATAACGAGCGCAGCGCGTCCATTCGCCTTGAGCGAAGTCGCGAAGAGGTTAATCCAGAGATAGTTCGCGTTCGGCACCGTTTCGTCCGCGTCCTTCTTCTGCTTGGACTTGTTGCGCGGGATGCCGTAGGTATTGAAGCGCGGCTCCTTCTGGACGCTCGCGAAATTGACGCCATCCACATTGAACGGCGGATTGGCCATCACATAATCGTAATTGCCAAAGGTCTTCGCCGGATCTTCATAAAACGTGTTAGCCTTGTGGATAATGCCCTTCACATTGTTGAGCACGAGATTCATTCGAGCGAGCTTCACGGTGTCGCTATCGATCTCAACGCCCGTCGCACTGATATCGACATCGCCATGCGCGTGCATGTACCGCGCCGCCTGCACGAACATGCCGCCAGACCCGCAGGCCGGATCAAGTATCTTTCCACGAGTCGGCTGAAGGACCTTGACCATGTACTGAACAACCGACGTCGGCGTGTAGAACACGCCTCCGCCCTGTCCCTCCTTCAGCGAAAACTCGCCGAGGAAGTATTCGTAAATCTTTCCGAAGACATCGATTTCGACATCATCAGGAATGTCCTTGAAATTTTGAACCAACTTCTTGAGAAGATTCTCGTCCTTGCTCTTGCCGATCTCGGTGTAGACATTCTTCGGCAAAACACCCCGAAGATCTTCATTCTCATTCTCGACCGCCTCCATCGCGTCATGTACCGCCTTCGTGAGTTTGTCTCCGGCTGGCTGCGAGAGGATGAAATCATAGCGTGCGCAATCAGGCAGATAAAAACCGCATGTCTTGATCGCGATCTCTTTAAGCGAACGCTCACGAATCGTGCCCTTGCGCTTGTTGTATTCGGCCATGACAGAGGCCTCAATCTTCCGATACTTGTTGTCCGCGAACCTCAAGAAAATCAAACCGAATATCGGCTGGGCATACTGGGACGCCTTCAGGCCCGCCCCCTGGCGCAAGTCATCCGCCGTCTTCCAAAGCTTCTTTTCCAGCTCCTGAATATCCGCATCCGTCATTGTCATTTGCCTTTCTTCGTAAAATCAACCATTCCGCTTTCGCGAATTGAAGTCCAATCCTCGCCATCGGACGCACCGCCGATGACGACATGATCCTTGAGTGAAATGCCAAGCGCCGCGCCAGCTTCGATGAGCTTCTCGGTGATCGAGATATCCGCAGGGCTCGGGTTCGATCCGCCGTCCGGATGATTGTGCGCAACGATAATCGCACTGGCATTGCGCTTGACCGCCTCACGATAGACATCTGCAACCCCCACCGTGGACTCGCACTTCGAGCCGCGCATCATGGGCTTCGGTTCGCACATCAAATAACCACGCGCATTCAAAAAGAGCACGTAAAAAGTCTCCTGCGGATCTCCAAGAATCCATGACTTGAGCAAGAGCGCAACCTTAGCAGCAGAATCAATCGGAGCCTTCTGAAAATCCTGAACGGGCTGCTTGATGGCTCGACGGCCGAATTCAAACATAGAATAAAGCTCCAGACTGCGAACCTCGCCCAGCCCGTGCACCGTCTTGAGTTCACGCCAATCGGCTATCGAAAGGTCGTAAAGCGATCCAAACTGTTTGAGAATCTTACCTGCCAACTCAAGAACATTGCAGTCCTTGGTCCCGGTCTTCAGCAAAACCGCCAGCAGTTCCTGATCCGACAACTCAGCCGCAGAAGTCCCGGCAAGAAGCTTCTCCCGCGGCAGCATTTCCGCGGCGGTTTCTCGCATGATCTTTGTCTCGCGTTTCAGATCACTGATCCCACTTGCCGCCATAAAGATCGGCAACGCTGTTTCGGCGGCATAAAAAAGCGTGCCTCGTTCGAGATATCTCGAGTGAGGCACGACCAAGTAGCCCGCGTTGAAATATCAAGAACGGGCACGCAGAACGGGCACACAGTAAGGCATAGGCACAATGCGCCTATGGTGTACAGGCCTGCGTAGCCACATTCTCTACTTCAACGCTGAAAGTTTGGTCGTTTTCACTCGAAGCAAAAAATGCGCTTACGCACATTTGATGGTGATGAGGATACTCCCTTGCGGGCGCGTCCCCACCGATATCAAAGATCAAATCATCGACCAACAGATTCAACCATCAGCCGCTGATAAGGTAATTATACCAAATTTCACTTTGGAATTGAACTGAGAACTATAGCAGAAATAGCGAGTGGCATTCGTTCATATTAATACAACTGGCTAACACTGTATTACCCCAGTAAGAAACCATTAGGAACCGCAGGACTTGAAAAGAAACCTCGATATTGAGAAAATAAAAAAATCGCCGTATGATTACGACGATTTGCGGTATATTTTGGTGGCCAAGGCCGGGATCGAACCGGCGACACACGGATTTTCAGTCCGTTGCTCTACCAACTGAGCTACCTAGCCATTTGCAGGGTTTTGTTCTGGAGAAATGGTAGGGGCGCAGGGATTCGAACCCTGGACCCAGTGATTAAGAGTCACTTGCTCTACCAGCTGAGCTACGCTCCCAATCCACTGTTTTGTTGGAGCGAGGAACGGGACTCGAACCCGCGACAACCACCTTGGCAAGGTGGCACTCTACCAACTGAGTTATCCTCGCAACCTCAAAACGAGACATAGTATATCACAATCCCCGAGATGATGTCAATGGGGTATTTAAAAAATTTTAACGAACTTTGATTAGAAGTATCAGCAGGATCGGCATGACTATCAGCTGCAGCAGCATGAAGCGCATCAGCACCTGGGCATTAGACCAGCCAAGATTCTTTTTACAATGGTCGTGAAGCGGAAATCGGATGCGCTTGAGCATGTTGTCATCGCCGATCTGGAATCCGGCTTTCTTCGCGGCACGCAACAGCACGAGCTTGACGAGTCCGCCGCCGCCATTAACGAGAACGATCGGCGACAACGCGATAACAAGAAGCGGATTGCCAGTCATCAGCGATGCGGTAGCAACGAGAACGCCGAGGAAGCGACTGCCTGCGTCTCCCATCAGAATCTTGGAAGGTTCCGCGTTAAACCAGAGGTATCCGCCGAAAGCTCCGGCCACAATCATGGTGAGGATCGCCCACCTCGCCGCCTCGGAATACACTGGAATGAGGAAATAGTGGGCGACAGGACGATAACCGACGACCACATAAAGCAACGCCGCGAGAATTACCAGTGTCGTCACCGTAAGCGCGCCCGCTAGACCGTCAACACCATCGGAGCAGTTCGTCGCATTCAAGGTGAAAAGAATGACCATGCCGGCGAACGGAACGTAGATCCAAAACGGGACATAGACAATTTCCTTCCAAAACGGAAGCCACGCAATCATCCTAGCACCGACGAGCCCGTTGATATGTTCAGCATGCCCGCAGAAAATGAACCCAGCAATGGCGAAGGACACGATTATGTCCAGAATCAGCTTCCTGCCCTCACCCCATGGGATCTTCGACTGGTCGTCCAGATATCCAAACAACATCGCGGCATAGAAACCCGCGACACACATTGCATCCCAGAACGCGAGCGGGACAAAGAGAACGATAACGGGGAGCGCGATCAACGTAACGATAAGACCCGTTCCTGTAGGCTTGCCAGCCGACCTCATTCCATCCTTACCCAGAATCGCCTTGCCGCGGTCCTGCGGAAGTCTGGTCCATAGCCGAGGCAGCAGTATCCACGTCAACAGCGCGGCAAAAAACGTACCGCCGGCGAGCAAAAGCGCATGGGACTTCAGCAGTCGCGCCGGACCAAAGCAGGGAATGAGGTAATCAGCAAGATAGTAGAGCATGGGTTACAGATGTAGATGAATAGTGTACGTGCAGATCGAGATGTACAGATTGAAATCCTCAGTAGAAGACCCTCCAAAGGAACAACCCCCGCGATGGGGCAGTTTCAACACGAGCAGTACGAGCCGGATGATCGCGAAGAAGATCCCGGACCGCTTCTGGCTTTTCATTGCCCTTCCCGACCGAGATCAGAAATCCGACCATCGAGCGAACCTGTTTGTAAAGGAATCCATCCCCCTTCACAATGAAAGTATAGCGATGTCCAGACCTCTTAACTTCAAAGGAGAAGATGCGCCGCACAGTTGAATCAAGCTCACGGTTCGGATTCGCAGCGAAGGAAAGGAAATCGTGCTTGCCGACGAAGTATTTCGCCGCCCGCTGCATCGCCTTGAGATCCAGAGGCCGGTGACAGAAGGTCCAATATGGCACAAGATGCGGCGGCAGGATATCGGCTTGATAAAGCTGATAACGATACTCCTTGCCTTTAGCGGAAAGCCTCGCGTCGAAATCCCGCTTCGCATAGGACGCCTTTAGGATGCGAACCGCCTCCGGGAGCCTTGAATTCATCGCGCGAAGCAGGTTCTTGGGCGGAATCGGCTTAGTGATTTCAAAATGGCCGACAAAGCCCTTCGCATGCACTCCGGCATCGGTTCGGGAGGAACCGAAGATCCGCACTGGAGAACCCTCGAGATACGCGAGAACCTCTTCAACGACCTGCTGAATTCCGATGGCGTTATCCTGATACTGCCATCCCGAATAGGCGGTTCCGTCGTAGGCGATAACAACCTTATACTTCATTTCCGGAACACCCCTGCTGCGAGTTCAAAATCCTCTGATGCGGGCCAGGACGTGACATTGCGGAACACGATCATGAAATCGCGGCTCTTCTGCGGGAAAGCCACAAACGATCCTCCGCCGTATACCATGCCGAAGCGATAGTCCAGAACGAATCCGCCAACATTCTTATGCAACAGCAGTTTAGATGCACGAACACGCTCGGAGGAGGCAAAGAACTTCACGCAGTCCTCAACCGTAGAATAGAGCCCACCCATGCCGCGGAGCGTCTCTCCAAGCCGATGCTCCGACACCTCCCAGCCGCGTGGCCAGCACCACGGAAGCTTGCCGGCACAAGATCTTGTTAATCGCGACAGCTTATCGGCTGACGGCGCAAAAGTCGTATCGTGGAGCCCGTTAGGAATCACAATCTCATCCCTCACGATTTCGTCTATACCCTTACCTACCGCATCCTCAAGTAGAATCGTAAACAGCGCGAATCCGACATTGGAATAACGAGACTTGCGTTCTGCAAGGAAGTCTAGCGCACGTTTTGAATTGATCTTCTCAAGAAAATCCCCGCGATCCTCGTAACCAGAATAGATATGGGTGCCGAAAGCCCCACAGGAAAGCGCAGTATGCCAGTCGAAGAAGTTTCGCCAGTCGAGAAGATCGCGGGGAAGCCCGGATCTCATCTCCATCAACTCACGCATGGTGACGCGCCCGTACATCGGATCAAGACGAAAACTCGCGAACGCGGTCAACGGACGATCAAGATCTATCTCCCCGCGATCCTCAAGACGCAGCGCCGCTTCGGAGACGAAAAACTTGGTGAGCGACCCGATACGATAGATCGCCCTAGGGTCTCCAGCGAACACAGGAACACCATCCCTGACGATGGCAACTGAAACCGAAGGATCCTTCACACCTTCGGCATAGAAAGACCAAATCTCCGCGGCAGGATCCTCGCTTTTAAGCGCAGGGACAGATACGCATCCGGCGAACAGCAGGACAATCGCGACAAAGCGCCTCATTTAACAAGACGCCTATGGACGGCCGGAGTAACGAAAGACGAAGTATCGCCACCGTAACTGGCGATTTCACGCACCATCGAGGCGGTCACATAGGAATAATTCTCGCTCGGCATCATGAAAAGGGTCTCGATCTCAGGAGCCATGCGGCGGTTGGTGAGCGCCATCTGGAACTCATACTCGAAATCACTGTAGACCCTCACGCCTCGAATCACCACCTTGGCGCGTTCACGTCGGCAGAACTCCACCAGCAACATGTCAAGCACCTTAACCTCGACATTGCGCAGCCCCGCCTTCTCGCAGTCCTCCCTAATCATTGAAACCCGATCCTTCTCCTTGAACCGCGCGCCTTTTTTGACACTGGTCTTGGCAACAGCCACAATAAGACGATCATAAAGTCTGGCAGACCGCTTGATGAGATCGAAATGGCCAAGCGTCATTGGATCAAACGTACCGGGATAGACCGCTATTCTTTCACTCATGGTTTTAGGATTCCTTTGTCGATCTTGATCTGCTACCTCAACCCAGTTTCGACTTTATTTCCTTAACCTCGGACTTAAGCTTAGCGACCATCCGCGGAACGAGAACGCGCTCGCCGAACTCGCGCATTGAGACCGCAGGGCAGCCGATAACGTACTTGACGGATCCATCAAGTGTCTGAGGAACGCCAGCCTGAGGACCGACCTGAACACCGTCCGCAATCTTGATGTGGCCGGAGATGCCGGCCTGCGCCCAGATAAGGCATCCATATCCTATCTCCGTGGAGCCTGCGACACCAGACTGCGCGATAAGCCCAGAATAGCCCTTCACCTTGACATTGTGCCCGATCTGCACGAGGTTGTCAATCTTGGTCATTGGACCGATATAGGTACGACCAATACGCGCCCGGTCAATCGTGGTATTCGACCCGATCTCGACGCCGTCACCAAGCTCAACGATGCCCAGTTGCGGTATCTTCTCGATCTTTGGGAACGGCGACGCAGGATCGGTCACAGTATTGAAACCGTAACCATCACCGCCGAGGCGTGCGCCACAATGGATGATACACGACTTGCCGACAATCGTTCCCTCGCGCAACGTGACCTGCGGATAGATATGCGTCCCAGCACCGACCTTGCAATTCTCTCCGATAAAGGACTGCGCCTCGATAACCGCACCATCACCGATTTCAGCACCCTTCTCGACAATCGTAAACGCACCAATATGAACGTTCACTCCTAGTTTCACGGATTGATCCACAATTGCAGTCGCATGCACTCCGGGAGCGCGAACGGGCTCCGGTGGCGCGAAGATCTTCGCCGCAGCCATGCAGGCATGATTGGGATCGGCAACGCGGATGATCGCACACGGAGCCCCCTTGTCCCATTCCGGAGGAAGCAATACGGCGGACGCCTTCGTCTGCTGAACGAGGCCGACATGCTTCGGATCCTTGCAGAAGCTCAAGTCACCTGGGCGCGCCTCTTCAAGACCGCCGCAAGCAACAATCTCCACGTCCTCGCCCTCAAGCGTTCCGCCGAGAGCCTTAGCGAGTTCACTTGCCTTCATCAGACTTCTTTCCCTCTTCCTTAACGGGCTTGACCGCCTTCGCGGGATCAACGCCCATCAGCTTGAGAACACCGTCAGTCACGTCCATTGACTTGCTAGAGTATGGAACCGCCGACGAATCAATGACGAGATCATAACCATTGGTCGCGGCGAAATCGGAAATCACCTTGCGCAGATCATCACCCATAATCTTCTGAAACTTAGCCTCGGTGGACTGCAAATCCTGCTGCGCACGCATAGCCTCGCCGCGAAGCGCCTGCTGTCCGCTTATAAGCTTCTTCTGAATCTCCATCAACCGCTTCTCAAGTTCCTGGCGTCTGCCAGCGGCCAACATCGGGTTCTGGGCCTCATCAGCGATCTTCTGCCCGTCCGCCTGGACCTTTTCGAGATCCTTACGCATCGACTCGAGACGAGCCTGCGATTCCTTCTCGGAATCGTCAAGGAACCGCTTATTTGTCTCGTAACTCTTATGATTGCGGATGAGAATACCTATCTCTACGGTTCCGATCTTGAGATCGGCCATGGCAATTGCAGGAACGAGAGCGAGTGCGATTACGAGTTTCTTCATTGCTTTTCCTTTTGATATTTAAAATTCCATCCTTCAACCTTGGACTTCAGCGCTGCCAGCAGCTTCGGCTCCGACTCAGAAGTCATAACCGACGGTAAACGAGAAGACCTCCTTCTCGGCATGATCGGGCTTCTCGATCGGAGTGGCGAAGTCAAGCCGAATGGGGAACATCGGGATGTCGAGACGAAATCCCACGCCGACCGTCCAAGCGAAAGTGTCGGAAAAATCGAGATCAAACTCATCCCAACCAACAGAACCAAAATCCGAGAACGCCGCGACGCGAAGCATCTTCACAATCGGAATCGTATACTCGAAATTCATGCAGAACATAGTCTGACCGCCAAGCGGCGCATAATCACCACCTCCGACTCGAGCCGCGAGCGGAGAGACATTACGATACTTGACACCGCGAACCGTACGCGGACCGCCAAGGAACATACGATTATAGATCGGGACCATCTCATCGTCAAACGCATCAATCGTCTCAAAACGTGCCGCAACCATGAGGACATGCCCGTAACGCTTCCAGATCGGGAAATACTGCCGGTGAGAAGCTCCAATGCGCCACCAGGAATTATCTCCACCAGCAGCATCAACGAACAACATAGTGCGGCCGCCAGAAGTTGGCGTACGGTAATTATCGCAGTTGTTGTGGCTCCAGAAGACACGGAGCACACCTTCCGCGGCGTCACCATATTGACGTTCCTGATTCACAAACACCTGCTCGGTGTGACCGTTATAGCTGAACTGAGCGGTTTCGACGTCGTCCATCTGGATAAACTCACCAGTAAGACGGACACCGAAACGTCCGAAAGGATCCCACGTCGGCCAGAACTTAACCGGATACGCGAGGGTGACAGCGCCACCGTTACGATAAAGATCGTATTCGTCGTACCAACGACCGCGACGATAACCCTCGACCGTTAATTCGAGCAGTCTGTCAAAAAGATGCGGTTCCGTGACCGAAGCCTCAATAGTCTGAATCCTCGGGCCCCACTGGACATAGGCGCGAGCCTTCTGACCGCCGCCGCGGAACCACTTATCCGGCGCAAAGATGTCGAAGTTGGACTGCATAACCTCAGCGGAGATGAACACGGAATCCACCGTGCTCGCGCCAATGCCGACCATGAAGGACCCAGTGTTCTTCTCTTCAACCTCGTACACGAGGTTGCGGAACTCTGCTCCATTGTCATCCTTGCCACGCCCAGTGGGCTCGAGATAATAACTGACCCTGGAGAAATAGTCGAGGTTCTCAAGGCGACGCTTGCTACGATCCGCCCGGTCCTCAAGCATCCGATCACCGGGGCCTAGCGAGATCTCACGGCGGACAACCTTGTCCTTCGTGTAATCGTTACCGCGAACGACCACATCGTCAATCACCACCGGCACACCTTCAGTGACCTGATAGACGATATCAAGAACCTGCGGATCGGCAGCAGAAGGAATACGACGGACATCAACGCGGGTGTCTGCAAGACCGAGGTCTCCAGACCCAACCGTAACCTGAACCCGGCGCGCAGCATCAGCAAGTGTAGTCGCCCCAGCGATTTCCCCAGGCTGCGGCAATGCGCTCTTTGCGATCACCGCCGACTCCGGATAACGAGTCAGACCCTTCACAGAACTCTTGCCAATACGATAACACGGCCCCTCGGTAACCGCATAGACCACATCACAACGCCCAGGCTTGCCAACAATCGGGACACGCTTGGGGGCTGCAACCTTGACATCGAGATAGCCATGATTACGGAACACCTCTTCAATCTTAAACACAGACTGCGCAAGCTGCTCATCGGAAACCGGGTTCTCGGAGAACCAACCATAGGGATTCCACCATGGATAATCGCCAATCGACGCGCGAAGCTCTTCCTCCTCAACCCCAGAAACGCCAGTAAAGGTATAATCGCGAATCTTATAACGATCACCTTCGTCGACAACAAACACCACATGACAGTCATTACCATTGCCGAGCATCTCAACGCGCGGCATCACCTTGACATCGGGAAAGTGCTTCTTGCGATAAGCCTCGCAGATCTTCGCCGCGGCCGCAGCAAGATCTCCCTCTCCATAAGGATACCCGTCCTTAAGCCCAGCCTCCGAAGCAAGCGTCGACTCAGAGATAGAGGTAGCCCCGACAATCGTCAGCGGAGCATGATAGCGAAGCTTCCGCTTGACGAAAAATGTGACCTCAACGCCTTCGCCAAGCAGCGACTTCTGGGCGTCGACACGAATATCCTCGAATTCGCCGGAAGCCTTAAGCGTTGTCACGTCACGCGTAACCAGGACCGGATCATACTCAGATCCGACCTTCGTCTGACAACACGAGATGACGGCTCCAGTATCACCGCCGAACCCGTCAAGAGCCTGAACCTTAACCTCAGTCACCGGAGCAGCCGAGATCACCGAAGCCGCAAAAAAAGCGGACAATATGGACAATGCTTTCATCTTCAATTTATTTTATCATATTCAGGGCTGATTTCATAGCCTCACGATCAGGAATTTCAACAATCTTCCTTTTCCCGATTCCAGTTGGAATCACGATGCCTTCCGGATGCGCCAGCGCCCAAGCGGAAAGTCCGGCCAATAACGATTCCGTCTGCTGGACGAGGTGATGGCTGTGCGAAGCGCCCTCCTTGGCGCCAGAATCGGCAAGCATTCTCTCGATTACCGCAAGATCCTCATCCTTAAGCTCCCCCAGAATATTGGCGAAATACGAGTCGATTAGCACTCCTAACGCCAATGCGTAGCCATGCGGCAACTTATAGGAGCTCATGGACTCAAGCCTGAGCGCGGCCCACTCGCCGAATGTATCAGCCCCAGCCTTGAGTCTTGATTCATATGCGGCTCGAACCAGCTTGTCCAAAGTGCCTGTCTCGCGGTTGCGGAATCCGGAAGCCATCTCGGAGAGAAGCCTACAGAAACTCTTATCAGTGGTCACCGCCATCCTTACAGCTGCGGCAAAACCACCACGCCACACACCGTCCAGCACCGTCTTCGCAAATGCAGTGTCAATCACCACCGCCGCTGGAACACACGGTATTTTAAGCGCATCCTTGATATTCGCCGAATCAATCGCCGCATTGTCGGAGAAAGCAGCGTCAATCATCGCCGCAGGCGTCGTCGGAATCCGCACCAGCTTGACACCGCCGCGAATCTGCGCCCCCGCCCATCCGGCCACATCGAAAAGAGTTCCGCCGCCGATAACCAGCATCACATCGTTACTGCCGATCTTTGCATCCAGCGCAGAAGAAACGACTTGTAACGCGCTACGAAGCGAATCGCACTTGATCTTTTCGCCACCGGCAATAACCACCGGTGCCGCCGCAAGCTCAATACCGTTGGTCTGTATGTATGCGCCGATCTTGGTTCCAAGACCATCGACATGCTGCACCACATTCAGGTCCGCCACCAGCATCACACGAGGATGCTCATTTCCGGTCACCTTGCGGAGCAACTCCGCCAGCCTGTCATTATCTTTACCGAATACATCCGTCGTGAATTCAACGGGATAGCTCAAGGAGTTCTTTCGCATGTTTCTTTACAACTGTCGTTATCTTCTCACCGCCTAACATCCGCGCGATTTCGCCAATCCGCTCATCACCGGATATATGGAAAATCCCTGTTCGTGTCCTACCGCCGGACACACTCTTCGCCACCATGAGATGACGGTCCCCCCACACTGCGCTCTGAGGCAAATGCGTAATCGCGATGACCTGTCCTTCCTCCGCCGCTTCACGCATCTTCCGTCCCACAACCGTCCCAATTTCTCCACCGATGTTCGCGTCAACTTCATCGAAAACCAACGTGGGAGAGGAATCTGAAGAACGAGACCGAGAACCGGCAACCGGCTTCAATACCTTCAGCGCCAGCATCACGCGGGCGATTTCTCCAGACGAAGCGATCGCCGACAACGGACGCATCGGTTCGCCGGGATTGGGGCCAAACATGAATACTACCTTGTCGCATCCATACACCGTCGGCTCGACCGATTCGACCGAAACCGCAAAATCCGCCTTCGCGAAGCCAAGTTCCCGAAGCTCCTTGACGACCATCTTCGCTAGCTTAACACCGGCGCACCTCCTCGCCTTAGTGATCTCCGAGCCGGCAGACTTCACTTCCTTCGTTACCGCGGCAATCCTGCCGCGGAGCTCTTCCATCTTCGTCTCGCGATGTTCAAGCATATCAAGACGCGCACGCTTCTTCTCAAGTGCCGCGACCGGATCTCCATACTTGCGCTTCAGCCGGTTGACTACACCAAGTCGCGCATCGATTCGCTGAAACTCATCGTTATCGACCTCAACCTTACTCGCCGCATCGGCGACGGACCTCGACAATTCCTCGACTTGAGTAGCGATCTCCTCAATGCGATCGCGCCACTCCGACGCCGCGGGGAAATACTTCGCCGCAACCGCAATGCCCTGCCTGGCTTCTGCAATCGCACGTTCAGCGCCTTCATCCCCCCCAAGAGCCTCGGTGATCGCATTAGCCGCCTCGACGATATCCTCCGCATGCGCAGCCGCCGCATGACGTTCAGCAAGATCTTCGTCATCCGGACCTATCCCCGCCTCCTCGAGTTCGGAGACCTGAAAGCGAAGCATGTCAAGCTCATCCTCTGAGGAAAGCGCAGCGCGCAGAGCGCAAAGCTCCGAATCGAGATCTGACAATTCGTTAAAAAGATCTGAATATCTCTTGAACAGTTTCGAAAATTCCTTCTCGGGAACAAACCCATCTACGGTCTCGCGCTGGAACGACTCCTCCAACAGCTTCTGATTGGCTCGCGGCCCGTGAATGTCTACCAATGCCGCGACCTGCGCTTTAAGCTCCGCAAGCGTTACGCTCTCCTCATTGATCCACGCTCGGCTCTTTCCTTCCTTCGTCACCGTCCTACGAACGATCATTGTCCGCATCTGGTCCCCGTTTCCAAGTCCGCGTTCCCTACATGCGAAGCACGCCTCCACCTCTGCCTCTTTCGCACCATCACGAACCAACGAGGCGTCAGCCCTCGCACCGAGAACCAGGTCAAGCGCACCCATAATCACGCTCTTTCCGGCACCAGTCTCTCCCGTCAGGACGTTAAGACCGGGACCGAACTCCGCCTCCACGTCCTCAACCACCGCGAGATTGCGAATATGAAGACTCTTAAGCACGTCGCCTCCTGATGCCGCAAGTGCGAATGATTTCGGTGATAACCAAAGTGTCGACGGATTCACCAGACGACACCGCCTTTTCGCGAAGCGACAGGAAGCGCTTGCGCGCGATACGTAGCTCCTGAAGCCGCCACCTAGGCAAGAATCCGCGCAGCTTCCTCGCAGTGAAAGGCGCCATGCCCTCAGTAGCCGCGTCGAAACAACCCTTCTCCTCGGCATCCTTCAGCTCCGCCAACTGACGGAAAAGCTTTTCAACAGCCCCGGAGACATAGACCGCAAATCCATTCTCCTGTTCGAAACGGCGAACGGCCGCAAGAGATTGTTCAAGATTGCGCGCTCCGATAGCGTCCGTCACGGACCAGATCTCAGGCTCATTGACAATTCCAGGCGAGCTGATCTCCTCAACCGCAGACTCATCAATCGTATGTGAAGCCTTGCCCAGAAAATCACGCATCTTCGCGAGCTCATTCATCAGCGAGCGAGAATCGCACCCGACGATCGAGACAAACTTCTCCGCCGCGCCAGGCGCAAACTTAAGATTCATCTCCGCCGCAAGGTCGATGACCCGCACCACCGCATTCTTCTGTTGCTCCCAGGGTTTGCCAGTCTTATATTCGACCACTTCGGCGACACTCTTCAAAGTCTTCGCGAAAACCGAATCCATCTTCAGCTTCGGACCTGTAATCAGCAGCTGCTGATTATCCGGCATCACCGAAGCAGCGATCACAGAGGCGAACTTCTCCAGCGCGCCCTTCACCTCTTCGCTCGGCGCGCCCTTGCCTTGATGCGGCAGGAAATTCACGTTCTTCCACCAAGTCACCTTCCTTGGATCAAAAAACGGAGGCGTCAAAAACGACTCTTCAACCGCGCGAAGATCCTTCAGCTGCAGTTCGGAGTTCGTAGCGTTATTGGAATCGAAAAGCTCAAGCCCGACACCTTCGCCAACGACCTTTTTCGCCGCCTCGGACACGAGGTAGTCGTCTTCGCCAATAATAAGGTGGACGCTCGCCATCAGAACTTCCGCTTATGCGAAAGGAACATGAAGATACCGACAATCGATAGAGCAAGAAATGCCGAAATGCCCATCACGATGGCAAATGCGTGGTCATGGCCCTGAAACGGCAGTCCGATGTTCATACCGTAAAGAGAGGCTATCAACGTCGGCGCAGCCAGCAGGATCGTCGCGGCCGCCATATACTTCATTACGTTGTTCAGGTTGTTATTGATCAGCGACGCGAACGTATCAAGAGTGCCATTCAGGATCGTTGTATGGATAGTCGCAGTTTCTAGCGCCTGCTGATATTCCACCATCGCGTCCTCCAAATAGTCACGATCGTCTTCGGAAAGCGAAATCTGCCGCGCAGTGTTGGCGCGGGCGAGGGCTATGGTGTCTGCCTTAAGCGAAGTCGTAAAGTAAACAAGCGTCTTCTCGATCTGAAACAGCTTCAACAACGCCTCGTTAGAAATCGACTCGTGCAACTCGTCCTCAAGATCTCCTGCACGAGAATGAATGTCGTTGATGTAGCGAAGGAACAACACTCCCCCATGCCACAGCAACCGGAATGCAAATCGCCAGCTGTCTGACGGCGGGCACACGCGCCGAATCTGATCAAGGAACGCCGTCGTCACCGGCGTCTGCGCACTACAGACCGTAATGACAGTCGAGTTGAAGAGTATGATACCCAACGGAACCGTCCGATACGGCGAAATCGACTCAACTTCATCATCCTCGTCCGGAACAACTGGCATCGGCACATTAACGATGATCAACGTCGCTCCGTCTTCATTATCAAAACGCGGACGTTCTCCCTGGTCAAGCGGATCGGTAAGAAAGTCTCGCGGAACATTCAAATGCGAAAGAACCGACTCGAGCTCGGTCGTGGTAGGCTCGACCAGATTAACCCAGCAAGAAGAAGCGAATTCCGGCGTTTCCTTCAATCCGCCGTTTTCCCATTTGTAAATGGTCATCATAACGCACCTCCTTCCAGTCCTCTACCAACCCCACCTGCGGCCGACTGCTAAACCAAACGCTGAATCACGCAAGCTGGGAGAGGAAGCGGACATCGTTCTCATAAAGCCAACGAATATCCGGAATACCATATTTGATCATCGCTATACGCTCAACTCCAAAGCCAAACGCATACCCAGAAACCTTTTCGGGATCATACCCGACATGCTTGAACACACGGGGATCGACCATGCCAGCGCCCGCAACCTCAATCCAGCCACTCTCCTTGCAGACGCGACAGCCGGTACCCTTACCCTTGCAGACGTGACACGAGAAATCCACCTCAACGGACGGTTCGGTAAAAGGGAAGAAATGAGGGCGGAAACGAACCGTCACCCCATCGCCCATCATCTCCTTCGCAAAATACGCAAGCACCGACTTAAGATCCGCAAGCGAGACCGGCTTCTTATCGGAACAGTCGACATAAAGACCTTCAATCTGATGGAAGTTGGCGGAATGAGTCGCATCGGTCGTATCGCGACGGAAGGTGCGACCGGGGCAGATCACTCGAATCGGAGGCTTGTTGCCCATCATCGTACGAATCTGCACAGGCGATGTCTGTGTACGAAGAAGACAATCATCATTGAACCAAAAGGTATCGGTACGATCCTGTGACGGATGATGCTCAGGCGTATTAAGCGCCGTGAAGTTATTAAACCGATTCTCAAGTTCGGGGCCGTCAGCCACCGTGAACCCAAGTTTACCGAAAATCCTCGCAGTCTCCTCAATCACGCGAGAAAGCGGATGCTCAGCGCCGAGGCCGAACCAACGCCCAGGCTGCGTGAGATCGGCAACAACCCCCTTTTCAACCTTCGTACCGGCACCTTTAGCCTCCAGCGCAGCTTCAGCCTCAGCCTTCCACATCTGAATCGCCTTGCCAAACGCGGGACGTTCCGTCGGCGGGACATCCTTCATGCCCTTGATAAGCGCGGGAATAGAACCGTTACGGCCGACATATTTCACGCGAAGCGCTTCCACCGCCGCCGCATCCGCGGCCGCGGCAATCTCCTTCAGGCTCTCTGCCTTCGCAATCTCGAGTTCTGCCAAAGTCATAATGAGCGTATTATATCATAATTTCAGCACTTCGGAGGCGATGGAAGCCGTCCGTTTTCAAGCAGATCCGTTATAATCATCCGAACCTCGGTATCAAAATCGCCCTTCAGCATCCACTTGAGGAAATTCGGCTCGTTCATCAGCAACTTCACGAGCGGTTCGCCCTTCTTCTTTCCGAAATTCACACAGAGCTGTCCGTCCCTCCAGCGGAGCGTGCCGTTGCGGTCGGCATTCAACGGATCCCGGGGAACTAGGTACTCGTCGAGACCAGCATCAGTCCGCGGCAGTTCCGACGCGTGCCGCGTCATTTGGGCCTTAAGGACCTCCAGGGTAGCGCGAGCATCGGCTTCCGCGCCGTGCGCACCATCATGGTTGCGCCCGAGATACTCGCGGACCGCCGAGCTGAGGTCGCGCGGAAACATCTTGTGATAGATCCGCTGCACGTCGATGTGCTTACGTTGCGAGGCGCCGAAGTTCTTCTTGCAACGGGCGAACTCCTCCTCGAGGCACAGGACATCGAAGCGGTCGCAATTGAAACCGGAGAGCGTCGCGTCGCGGAAGAATTCGAAGATCTCGTCCGCCTTGTCTGCGAACGTGGGACAGTCCTTCACGATCTCGTCCGTGATTCCGTGGATCGCCGTCGTCTCCGGCGGAATCGGAATCGTCGGATTCAGAAGCCAGCACTTCTCGATTTCAGTGCCGTCGGGCATTACCTTAATCGCGGCCAGCTCGATGATGCGGTCCTTCCGCGGGGAAACCCCAGTGGATTCGATGTCGAAACAGACGAGCGGATTGGTCAGTTCGAGAAACATAAGATTTAGGTCGAGAGATTAGGTCTACAGTGGATGGTCAAATGGTTTTGAGCAGTTCGTTGCGATACAGCGCGCGAACGGCGTCGCAGTCCATGGTGTGTCCCGCTCGGTAACTGACCACCGTGCCGACGAAACGTCCGCGGATCAGCGCGATCGCGGCCATGAGGTCCAGCGTCGCGCGATGCCACACCGGCTCAAGAAACTTGTCGCCGACAGGGAAGCGCGGCTCGTTATGCCAGCCATGCTTGCCGTGAATGAGGATATTCTTCTTGGTGTATCCCCAATGACGTGTCGCGGCAAAGAGCTTACCGATCGTAAGCGCCGCGAAATACTGGTTGCGCGTGCAGTTCGTACGCGCGAGGGAAGCGTAGGTGAAGGTCTCCGGCGTCACATCGAAGAGGATGCGCTGCTGTCCGATACAGGTTTTCCACTTGATCGCACAGTCGATGCGGAGATTGCGCTCTCCCTCCTTCGCCGGCAGAAACAGCAGGAAATCCCCGCGCTTGCCACCGAAGGCGACCGGCTCCTTGACCGTGACATAATTAGGAACAGCGGAAGCTTCATCATTCCTACCTTCTAATTCCATCACCCCCGCCTTCTCCACTGTCTTCACCAACGGCAACGAGGAATCGTCGAAAAGCGGCGGATCGCCGGACCGTACCTTGAGAAGGCAGTCGTCGATTCCGAGTCCGCATTTGAGCGCGATGATGTGCTCGACCATGCGCAGATAGTTGCGATTGCTGCCAGAACGTAGCACGAGGTTCTGGGCGCTGGACCAAAGGTTCGAAACGTCCACCTCGGTGTCGAGCTGCTCCGGGAGATCGCAACGGCGAATCCACCAGCCCGGCTTCTTCGAAGGCGCGAAAGTGAGCGTCGAATCCTCGCGTCCATCAAAAGTCGCGACATCGGTGATCGACGCCTCGCCTTTGAGTCCGCGCCTTACGCCGCCGAACGGATCTTCACGTGTCGGCGCGAGCCGCGTCTCGTCAATCGGCTGCTTGTGGAACACATCGTACGTGGCGGCAATTTCAGCGGCGGACCCGAACACAGTCCTGCCGATAGTATATTCAGGCATTTCCATACCTGATATTATACCAAATCAGCGATTGAGAAGATAGGTGACGCCGACTGAGAAACGTTCGAAGAGAACGCCGATGAAGAGGATCGGATGACGGAGGATCTTCTTCCACTTGCCCTTCTCGACGAAGACGCCGAAGAAACGGTAGAACGGCGAGAACTGCCTCTTCACCGCGGGATGATCCGTCCACTTCGCGCGATAAGCCGCCATCGACTTCGAATAGTACGCCTTCTTCTCGAGCATCCGCTTGAACGAAAGCTGCTTCTCGTTGTGAATGAGGTTGTGCTTCAGCACCTCGCACTTCGCGCCGGTCGCGAGCACGCGGATGTCGAGCTCCCAGTCCTCGGGTCCGGCGATCAGATTCTCGTCATAGCCGCCGGTCGCCTCCAGAACGCTCTTGTGGAAAAGCCGCAACGCGTCGATACAGGTACCGTCGTAGAAGCTGCGCTCGAAATTACGGGCCTTCACGCGGAAACCCGTACCGGTACGCACTTCGGGAATCCAGTACGCCTTCGGACAGGTTGAGGCTGAAGGTTGAGGCTGAGAAACGAGCGAAACGATCTCCTCCACCGTCTCCTTCGGGAGGATCATGTCGGCGTCGAGGATCATGACCCAGTCGTTCTTCGCGGTACGCCAGCCGAGGTTGCGCTGGGCGGAGCGCTCCGGACCCTTGTCGAGAACGATCGCGCCGAGGGACTCGGCGATGCGCTTGGTGTCGTCCGTTGAACCGTTATCGACCACTATCTTTTCGACGTCGAAGCCGTCGAAAGAACGCAAACAGGCCGCGATGTTCGCGGCCTCATTCTTAGTGGTGACGACGACGGAGAGCATTTCACTTCTCCACGGACCACTCCTCGAGCTTCGTCTGCTGTTCGACGGGCTTCGAGTAGACGTTCGACTCGTCCGGCGGCGGCGTCTTGGGATCGAGCGCATGCTCGAACTTTGGAAGCTCCCGCTGCGGGGCGTTGTCCTTGAGGATCTGCGGCTTACCGAGTCCGTTCACCGCGTTCGCTCCGACCAGTGCCGCAGCCGCGGCCTTCTCCTCTTCGCCGGCGGCCTCGCGGGCATCGACCTCGGCCTTGGCGGCGGCATCGATCTCGCCGAGCTTGGAGCCGCGCGGAGGAATCGGCTTCAGGAGCGGATCATCGGGACCAATCACGGTGCACTTCAGCTCCTCCTTGATGTACGCTTCGATATCAGGAATCTGACAGCTCTCGTATTCGTCTGCGAAGGAAATCGCGACCCCGGTCGAACCGGCGCGGCCGGTACGGCCGATGCGGTGGACGTAGTCCTCGGCCTCATAGGGGAAGTCGAAGTTGACGACGTACTCGAGCCCCTTGATGTCGATGCCACGACCCGCGACATCGGTCGCGACGACGATCTTGACGGAACCCTCCTTGAACTGCTCGAGCACCTTAAGACGCTTGTTCTGATTGACGTCACCCGAGAGCATCTCAACGGAGACGCCGCGAACCTTGAGCGACTCGTAGACGTCTTCGGTCGTGCACTTGCGGTTGCAAAAGACGATCGTGCGGGCGTCGGGATGCAGCGCGATGTGATTGTAAAGGACGGTGAACTTATCCTTCGCTTGGATCACGTAAACGACCTGCTTGACGGTGTCGGTAGCGTTCGTCTGACTCTCGACCTCGGCCTTGAACGGCTCCTCCATCCAATTGGAAGCGAGTCTCATCACGGTCTCGTTGAGCGTCGCGGAATAGAGCATCGTCGTGCGTTTCTGCTTCGGCGGCAGATAGCTCATGATGCGGCGGACGTCGGGGATGAAGCCCATGTCCAGCATGCGGTCCGCCTCGTCGATGACGAGCGTGTCGA